>CADBTX010000049.1 GCA_902797705.1 uncultured Lachnospiraceae bacterium
AAATACCCTTATTCATGCTATAAGAAGTGCCGCTGCGCCGTAGATACCCCCGTCATTTCCCAGTGTAGCCCTGGTAAATACGGTGTCTGCGCTGGCATGGAAAACATGCTCCTTAAAGTTCTTTGTGATATAAGGCATTATAACGTCTCCCGACATGGACACGCCGCCGCCGATAATGATGATATCGGGATTTAATACCCCGGCAACCACTGAAAGACCGTCACCCAGGTACTTTCCGAATTTCTCGGCCACCCTGATGGAGAGCTTGTCACCGTTCTTTACGGCTTCCCACATCTCCTTTGCGTTAACGGGCCTATGCCTCATTTCGGACTCCTCGTCACTGGCCTCCAGTTCTTCCTTTAAGAGCCTTACGATACCGGTGGCCGAAGCAAACTGCTCGAGACAGCCCCTGTGTCCGCAGTTACAGGGCTCTGCCGTATCGGTGCCGGTATAGATATGTCCTATTTCTCCCGCTGCCCCCATGGTACCGGTGACAACCTTTCCGTTGATGATGACTCCACCGCCTATGCCTGTGCCCAGGGTCACCATAACGATATTTTTATAGCCTTTTCCCGCTCCCATCCAGGCCTCTCCGAGAGCCGCCACGTTGGCGTCGTTTCCGGCCTTGACCTTCATCTTTCCCTTAAAGCAGGATGCCAGCTTTTCCTCCACATTAAAGGTTTCATTCCAGTGAAGATTGACAGCCTTTCTTATGATCCCCTTATCGTCAACGGGTCCGGGAAGCCCCATTCCGACCCCCAGGATATCTTCATCACTGATCCCTTTTTCCTTTGATTTTCCTTCGATGGATGCCGCAATATCCGGAAGGATGGATTCCCCGTTATTCTCCGTCCTTGTAGGTATGGACCACTTCTCAATAAGTTCCCCCTCTCCCGTGAAAAGACCGATCTTTACGGAAGTTCCTCCTACGTCTACCCCATATACATAACTCATACCCTGTCTATGCCGCTCCTTTCCTTATGTCATTCTCCCGCTGCCCCTTAAGAGGGGCGGAAGTTTTATTCCTCCCGGTTTTTCTTCAGATTGTCCTGAACCCTCTTATACAGCTCCTGGGCTGCATTGTATCCCATCTTCTTCTGCCTGTAATTTATGGCTGCTGTCTCACAGATAATGGCCAGATTACGTCCGGGACGTATGGGGATATTGTGGCAGACCACTCTCTTTCCCAGATACTCCGTGTACTCCTCTTCCATGCCCAGCCTGTCGTAATCCTTATCCTTGTCCCAGTCCTCCAGCTTGATGACCAGGTCGATGCCCTGGGTCTCCTTTACGGAGGTGGCACCGAAAAGGGCCTTTACGTCGATTATGCCTATACCTCTGAGCTCGATGAAGTGCTTGGTGATATCCGGCGCCGACCCGATAAGGGTGTCATCGCTGACCTTTCTTATCTCCACCACGTCATCGGAAATGAGACGGTGTCCTCTCTTTACCAGCTCCAGGGCTGCCTCGCTCTTTCCTATGCCGCTCTCACCGGTGATAAGAAGACCTTCACCGTTAACATCCACCAGTACCCCGTGTATGGAAATGCAGGGAGCAAGCTTTACATTCAGCCATCTTATGGTCTCCGCCATGAAATCGGAGGTGGACTTTGTTGTCCTGAGTATGGGCACCCGGCTTTCCTTTGCATATTCCAGGAATTTCTCATCGGGATCCAGATCCCTGCAGAATATGACGCAGGGGATCCCGCTGGAAAGAAGCTTGCTGTAGATCTCATCCTTCCTGGCGTCGTCCATCAGCTGCATGTATGAATATTCAACGAAGCCGACGATCTCTATCCTGGCGGAATCAAAGTGCTCGAAAAATCCGGTGAGCTGCAGTGCAGGCCTGTTTATTTCGGGCTGGGTGATATTCACCTTATCCGTCGGAATATCCGGGGTAAGGTTCACAAGATTCATCTTTTCAATAAAAGTATTAAGGGAAACCGTTGCCATATCTGCTCCTTTTAATAGACTTGTTAGATAAGTATAGCATTTTTTCAGTCATTATGGAAGAAATCAAAAACCGCCTCTGCCGAGCTTTTATTCATTTCCGGCACCCGGGAGAGTTCCTCCTTTGAAGCCTTCCTTATATTCTCAACGGAGCCGAATTCTCTTAAGAGCGCTTTCCGCCGCCTGTCTCCCACGCCCTTTATATCGTCAAGGATGGAGTGGAGCTGATTCTTACCGTGGAGGGATCTGTGATAATCAATGGCGAAGCGGTGGGTCTCATCCTGTATCCTTGTAACCAGCCGGAAAGAACCTGAGTGACTGTCAATGGGGAGCTCAGTATTATCATAATAAATGCCCCTGGTCCTGTGGTGATCGTCCTTCACCATTCCCGCCACAGGTATATTAAGCCCCAGCTCCGACAGTACCTTTAAGGCTATATTTACCTGACCCTTTCCTCCGTCCATCAGGATAAGATCCGGCAGCCTGGCGAAGGAGTCACCATTATTCCCGGAGTCCCTTTCCTCCAGGAACCTTCTGAAACGCCGGTTTAAGACCTCCTCCATACTGGCGTAGTCATTCGGCCCCTGAACGGTCTTTATCCTGAATTTCCGGTAGTCGGAATTCTTGGCCCTTCCTCCTTCAAATACCACCATGCTCCCTACGGATTCGAAACCGCTGATATTCGATATGTCATAGGACTCTATCCTGTCCGCCTTTTCTATGCCTATGATAAGGGACAGCTCATCCGCAGCGCCCTGATACAGTTCCTCATTCCTGCGGAGCTTTTCCCTGTCGGTATCGAGCACCAGCTCGGCATTCTTTTTTGCCAGCAAAAGAAGCCTGTTCTTCATGCCCTTCTTCGGGATCACAAAGGACACTTTTGAACCCCTCTTATCCGAGAGCCAGTTTTCTATGACCTCCTGATCCTCTATCTCCTCCTCCAGCATTATCTCCTTCGGAATAAAAGGCGTACCGGAATAGTACTGCTTCACAAAGCTTCCCAGGATCTCGGAAGCAAAGGAATCCTTTACCCCGGTCATATAATGATGGTCCCGGCCTATAAGCCTGCCCTCCCGGATAAAGAATATCTGTATCACGGCCTCGTCTTCCTCGGCCTTCATGGCGATGATATCCCTGTCCTCCTGATCTCCCGCCAGGGTTATCTTCTGTTTCTCGGACACGGTCTTTACGGAATTAAGAAGATCCCGCCACTCCATCGCCTCCTCGTACCTCATTTCCTCCGAGGCCTTCTCCATATTCTCCTTCAGCATGGAAAGGATCGGCGAATAATTGCCGTTTAAGAAGTCCAGAGCCCCCTCCACCGCACTGCGGTACTCTTCCTCGGTGACGCAGCCGCTCTTACAGGGGCCGGAGCACTGATGTATGTGGAAATTAAGGCAGGGCCTTTCCTTATCCGTGTCCCTGGGCAGGACCCTGCTGCAGGTGCGGAGTTTATAGATCTTATTTATGAGTTCGATGGTGTCCCTTACGCCCAATGAAGAAGGATAGGGTCCGAAGAGCCGGAAGCCCTTTTTCTTCTCCGACCCCGTGTCCCCCTGGGGTCTCCTGGCAAAGAGTATCCTCGGGTAGGTCTCATTCACCGTGACCTTGATATAGGGATAGCTCTTATCATCCTTCAGCATGGTGTTATATCTGGGACGATGCTTTTTTATGAGATTGCTCTCTAAAACAAGAGCCTCCTTTTCAGAATCGGTGACGATGAATTCAAAATAAGCGATTCTCGTCACCATCTTCATGATCTTGGGGCTCTTTTTGTTTTTCCGGAAATAACTGTGGACCCGGTTAAAGAGGTTTATGGCCTTCCCCACGTAGATGATCTCGTCATCATCCGCATGCATCAGGTAAACCCCGGGCTTTTTCGGAAGCTTTTTTAAGTTTTCTTCTATGTCGAATTCCATTAAGATCCCGCTACGCCTGATCCTCCGTGCCGCCGTCTTCGGAACCGCCATCATTTCCACCCACATTCCTGTCGGGGATAAGGCTGTCATCAATGGTGAAATCTATCTGCTGCCCGGGCATGTGATTCTGGGGAGCGTTGTTTCTCGCCTGCCAATCGGGCCTGGGAGCGCCGGCCGGAGGATCGTTATTTTTGTCCTCTGTGTCAGCTATCTCCTCTGTCTCCTCTTTTTTGTCCCGTTTTGCTTCCTTGAAGCGCTCCTCGTAGGACTTCTTTTCAGGCACAGGAATACCCTTCTCCTTGCAGTAGATCTTCATGAACTCGGCTCCGGTGATGGTCTCCCGCTTGATAAGGAAGGCAGCCAGCTTGTCAAGGAGCTTCCTGTTATCCTTTAAGAGACGCTTTGCTTCCTTGTAGGATTCCTTAAGAAGCTTCATCACCTCATTATCTATGTCTGCCGCCGTCTCATCGGAGCAGTTCATCACTGCCCTGCCGTCCAGATACCTGTCCTCAATGGATTCCAGGCTGATGAGCCCGAACTTCTTACTCATGCCGTACTGGGTAACCATTGCCCTCGCTATCCTTGTGGCCTTCTCTATGTCATTGGAAGCGCCGGTGGTCACCGTGTCAAAGACTATCTCCTCCGCAGCCCGTCCCGCAAGGGTGGTGACGAGCAGCGCCCGGAGCTCTGCTTCGCTGTTTAAGTACTTCTCTTCCTCAGGAACCTGCATAACATAGCCCAGAGCTCCCATAGTCCTCGGAACAATGGTGATCTTCTGCACAGGCTCGCTGTTTTTCTGCAGGGCGGAAACAAGGGCGTGACCTATCTCGTGATAAGAGACTATACGCCTTTCCTCCTTGCTGAGTACTCTGTCCTTCTTTTCCTTGCCCACAAGGACTATCTCCACCGCATTCATGAGATCATCCTGTGAAACATATTCCCTGCCGGCCTTGACCGCATTGATGGCGGCTTCATTCACCATATTGGCGAGATCGGATCCCACGGCTCCGCTGGTGGCAAGGGCCACGTCTTCGAAATTCACCGTCTCGTCCAGCTTCACATCTTTGGCGTGAACCTTCAGGGTATCGATCCTGCCCTTTAAGTCCGGCTTGTCCACGATGATCCGCCTGTCAAAACGTCCCGGACGGAGCAGGGCTTTATCAAGGGTCTCAGGCCTGTTGGTGGCACCGAGAATGAGTATTCCCTTGGAGGTATCAAAACCGTCCATCTCGGAAAGAAGCTGGTTCAGGGTCTGTTCACGTTCGTCATTTCCGCCGTATCTGGAATCCCTGCTCTTTCCTATGGCATCTATCTCATCAATAAAGATTATGCAGGGGGCGTTCTTTTCAGCTTCCCTGAAGAGATCACGTACACGGGAAGCTCCCACTCCCACGAACATCTCCACAAAGTCGGAGCCTGCAAGGGAGAAGAAGGGCACATGGGCTTCACCGGCCACGGCCTTTGCGAGCAACGTCTTACCCGTTCCGGGAGGTCCCACAAGAAGGGCTCCCTTGGGAAGACGGGCACCGATCCTGGAGTATTTCGCCGGGTTATGAAGGAAGTCCACCACCTCCTGCAGTGATTCCTTGGCCTCGTCCTGTCCTGCCACATCCTTGAAGGTGACACCGGTCTCCTTCTGTACATAAACCTTGGCGTTGCTGCGCCCCACGCCCATCATTCCGCCGCCGCCCATACGCTTCATCAGAAGGTAGGTAAGACCGCACACCAGAAGTATGGGAAATACATAGCCGATAAATCCGGAGAGCATGGCCCCGGATCTGTCAGGGACCTGTCCCTTGAAATCAACCCCCGCCTCTGTGAGACGGTCCGTAAGCCAGGGATCGTCCACAAGACCGGTATAGTAGGTCATCTGCATTGAAAGGGGATTGGTGTCCCCGGTCTTTTCATCCTTCGGGTAGATAGTGATCTTATCCGGATCTATGGTGACGCTTCCCACCTGATTCGCGGATACCATGGAGAGAAATTTGGAATAACTTATCTCCTGGGTGGAATTCCGGGTGACCAGACTGCTCATCATGCTCATGCAGAAAAAGGTCAGTACTGTTGCCACTATCATGGCGATGAGGGTCTGCCTGTTGCGCGGACCGCCACCACCGCCTTTATTCTGATTGTTATTATTCTCGTTCATTGCTTACTGCTTTCCGTATGCTGTACACCTGTGTTTCTGTTCAATAAGGAGTATAAATGCCACCTGCGATAAACGCAAGTGGCATTTTCAATGACTGTTAACTTAAGGGGCCCTTACTCGCCCTGGGTTCCGATATGCTTAAAGAGGTAATCCAACACTTCCTGTGTAAACTTCTGTGCACTGATACCCACTGTATAGGTGCCGTCGTCTCTCTCAACTATACGTGCGACCTTAGCATACATTATAACCGTGTCGGCTACGATTATCAGGTCCTTTCCCATGATGTCGGGCCGGTGATCCTTCATCCAGAGACCCATGCCTCTGGGACTGGCATCCTCCACCTGCACGAACAGGGTCTCTCCTGTGTCGCACATCACGATAACGCTGGGGGCCTTGAACTCCACACGGCCGATCTTACGCTTTTCGCTGGTTACTTCAGCTTCTAGTGTCATAATTTCCTCCTTTAGCTTTCTTCCTGGATTTTACGTACATCCCCACTCCGGCTGCACCGAAGGTAAGGAATAACAGCCACCATGCGAAGGGAACCTTTATCCCGTCTTCCGAGAAAAGCATCTTTCTGCTGAAATTACCATTCTTCACTGCGTTCACGATAGGAGCCATTCTCTCACCGAGTACTCCGCCTTCCAGATCCTCAAGAGGAGCTTCCGGCTCTGCGGCATCCGCTTCTCCGGCAGGTGCTGCTGCGTCTCCCAGCACGCCTCCTGCAACGGCAGGGGTAACTGCGTCAGCTGCAGGTGCTGCTGTATCTGCCGCTACTCCGGCATCTGCTGCAGGTGCCGCTGCTCCGGGTGCCACCGTGGGCGCTGCTGCATCAGTTGCTGCTGCTCCGGGTGCTGCTGCAAGTACCGGTGCGCCGGTGTCGGCGACGGTCACTGTATCACCCTCTGCTCCGCCGGCATCGTCACTCTTCCTGTTGCGTTTATTCCTGTTGTCGCCATTAAGGATTTTTTCAGTCTTCTTAATGGCTTCATCCAGATCCTTGATCTTATCCTTGATCTTTTCAAGGTTATCATTAGCCCGCTTGTATTCCTTCTCGGCATTTTCAAGCTTACCCTTCAATTCAATAAGCTTATCCTCTTTGACAGTAAGATCCATCTTTGCGTCAAGAAGAGCCTGAGCCGCCTCCTTAACCTTATTCTCTGCATTGATGGTCCTGTTCAGAAGATTTGCCGCGCAAACCTGAGCTTCCTTTAATTCTCTTATGTTATCTGCCTGCTCCCAGACAAGCTTAGCATAGCCCTTTGCCGTCTCGTAAAAGGCTTTATTCTGCAGATACTCGGCCTCGTCCTTTTTGTAATTCTTATAAACCCCGTCGAAGTCCTTTTCGTTGTAATAATTATCACCTTTATTGGTGGCAACTAGATTGCCATCCTTGTCCATCACCTTCGTAACAACCTGAATATAGTCTACTTTGGTGCCTGTCTTATCATCAAGCTTATTGATATGGTCTTTTTCATTGTTATCATTGTCATAGGCTATGTAATCAATGTAGATGGTCTTGACTTCATCAGAGCCCACTTCATTATAGGTTATCTGCCCGTTGTGAGCCTCCCAGCCGCCTCCGGCTTTCCAGTTAAGGTGGTCGATGTCAATAGAGTCGGGATTCACATTTTTATCCTTAAGAAGCTGGTACTTTACAAAGAGGGCGGAGAGCCTTCTATACTCATTAACCATCTTGTTGGTGCTGCCCTTCTCCTCAATCTTCTTCTGCAGCGCATGGATCTCCTCTATGATGGGCTGCTCCGTGAAGCTTAAATTATTTTTCAGATTTTCATAGGCAGCCTTGGCATCAGTAGCATTAGTCCTTGCCTTCTCTGCGGTTACATTTTCGATGCCATTGTTAACGCTATCCACCGCAGCCAGCACCTCCTTAAGCAACTTCCCTGCATCTGCGTCAATCTGTAATTTGCTTCCCTTTTCTGTTATATCCTCTTTCAATGCCGCTATCTTTGCATCCAGTCCCGTATGGACGTTTGCGCCATCATCATAGACAAGAGTCTCTTTTCCATCAGCGTTCTTCGTCTTCAGGTTATAGCTGGTGTATTCAGCGATCTTCTCGGTTTCCTTCCCGTTTGCGTCCTTTACCTTGTAATTGAACCAGACCGTTTTCTCCACGCCGTCTTCAGTGTATTTAACATAGAATCCGCCGTCCTGCTTATTGACCTTGGTTAAGTTTCCGTCCTTATCATAAACTGCACTGGCAGGCTTAATGCTGGCAGGGTCGATCTCAGCCCCGCTCTTTTCAAGTATGGAGGCCTTTGCCACATAGAAGGCGAGGATTCTAAACTCCTCCCAGGAAAGATCCTTTGTATCCTTCTTATTGATGGCAGCAGTCCTGTTCTCTATCTCCGTCTTAAGGGTCTCGTAACCCTTCTCCTCGCTGATAAGAGCCCTGTAATCCCCTCTGGCCTCCAGAACCACATTCTTATATTCTTCTGAAATTGTCGTGATGGCCTCGCCGTAGGCCTTTTTATAGTTCTCATCGGCTACTTTGGCCTTGGCTTCTGCAGCGTTGTATGCCTTCTCAGCCGCTTCCAGAGCATCCCGGATATCCTTGTTCTCAGTATCCAGTATCTTACCGGCTTCGGCTTCCAGGGTACCGTCGGCATTTTCCTTGACTTTTATGCCGTTCTTTTCCAGAAGATCCCTGAATTCTTTCTTTGCAACTTTTAAGGCATCCTCCGCCTCTTTCTTCTCCGTCTCGGCATTCTTTATATCTCCTTTAACCTTCTCGATTTCCTGACCGATGCTATTAAGGTTGGTGGCAGCTACCTTTTCTGCCTCATTAAGAACATCCTTCGCCTCATTTACATTCGTTTCCGTGGGCTGTGTATTAAGCTTCTGGATGGAATTATCCACAGCCGTAATCGTATTGTCTATCTTATAGTTTTCTATGGCAAGACCGTTATTTATGGGATCGATATAGTTTCCGGCCTGCTCTACTGCCTCGTTATATTCATTGATCTGCTGAGCTGCAGCATTATAAGCCTGATCGGCTGCTATTGACTGATCCACGATGCCGTCAAGTATGGTTCCCGCCTCGTAAATTTTTGCAGCAATAGGCGCTGTCTCAGAATTGGGTGCAACAGGCTGCTGATCAACAACCTGAGCAGGGTCAGCCTGGGGAACATTAATCTGACTGGGATCAATCTGCGGAGTCTCGGGCTGAGCAGGATCAACCTGCGGAGCCTCAACCTGGGGAGCCTCGGGCTGCTGCTCAGGCTCGGAGGGTGCCTCAGGCTCGGAGGGTGCCACAGGCTCTTCGTTCCTATCTATAGGATCCTCTTCATTATGCTCTTCATTATGATGCTCTTCATTATCCTCTTCATGATGCTCTACTTCACGAGCCTCTTCCTTCACCTCGTCCCTGTCATGTTCGATCTTTTCAGTACGGTCGCTGTGGTCGCTGTGCTCCTCACGGCTTTCTTTAGATGTATTGCTTTCCGTCTTGGATCCGCTATCACCGCCGCCGTTGTTGCCGCCGCCTTCCTCATTATTGGCAAAGGCAGAAACAGTAGGCATCAGGGTCATTGTGGCCGCGATACCTATGGTTATGGCTCTCAGTATATTCTTACTCACCTCATTGTTCTTCATAGCAACCTCCCTCATATTATTAAAGGCTTATTTGCTTCCCAGTGCTGTTCTTCAGTGTTTGATGTTGTTTTGTTGCGGGTGATGGACCCTCATCCGTCAGGCTTCGCCTGACACCTAGTATTTCTATTATTATATCGGATGTTTTTTTTTGAGTACAACCCTATTTTTGCCTATTTTATCATATTTAATAAAATTTTAATAACCTTCCGGGTTGTTTTTCTGCCAGTTCCAGGAATGCCGGCACATATCCTCTATGTCAATTTCCGCTTTCCACATAAGCTACTTCTCGGCTTTTTCCGGACTGCAGTAGCAGGCAGCCACATCTCCTTCCCTACGGGGCTTTATGCTGTAGGGGATCTTTATATTGTTCACCTTTTCAAAGGTCTTAATAAGATCCAGCACCGAGTATCCCTGCCCTGTTCCCAGATTGCATATAAAGCATCCGGGGTTGGTACGGAGCTTATCTATCGCCTTCACATGGGCCTTTGCCAGATCCACCACATGGATGTAATCCCTTACCCCCGTGCCGTCGTGGGTGTCGTAGTCGTTTCCGAATACTCCCAGCTCCGGAAGCCTGCCCACCGCCACCTGGGTGATATAGGGCATCAGGTTATTCGGTCTGCCGCTCGGATTTTCCCCGATCCGTCCCGAAGCATGGGCTCCAATGGGATTAAAGTAGCGGAGTATGACCATATTCCACTCATTGTCCGCCTTCTGCATATCAATAAGGATCTGCTCCAGCATCCATTTCGTCCA
>CADBTX010000050.1 GCA_902797705.1 uncultured Lachnospiraceae bacterium
AATTCCGAAAACTTTTCCCTTACCTCGTCAACTATACCCATAAATTTAGAAGATTCTCCTTTTCCCTGTTGGTACTACCATTGTAAGAAACTACCCCTGATCCCCCGGTTCTTCCACCTTCAGGATAAAGCAGGAGGATTTGATGGGATTCAGCGTGGACTCCCTTGTGATGTTGACGCCGATGGTGTCACCGGCGGCAACCGCGTTCCAGACATATCTGAGCTCCGATATCGGCATTTCCTCCGGCGACTCATAGAGACGGCCCAGTACCATGCCCTTTCTGCTGGAAAGGACCGTAAGCCGCTCCTTTATCATCTTCTCATAGGTGATCAGACAATAGTCTGCGATCTCATTCAATATCATGCCCTTGGTGTACTTGCCCTTGGCAAAGTATTCATCACTTCTTCTGGAAATATCGGAACCGATGGTAATGATGACACCCACCACCTCCGTCCCCACAGGTATGGGATGGCCGGAGGTATCAGGCATCTTGAAATATGCCGCCGAAGCGGACATATGGATAAGATCCTTCACTTCTTTCTGTACGGAATCAAAAGCCTTCCTCACCTTCCCCTTTTCGATCATCTCCCTTGGAAGTCCCAGTTCCGAAAGGATCTCATCCGCGGACAGCGAGGGGCATTCATCATTAAAAATGAATCTGCTTTCGTTCAAATACGACATAGATCACACATCTCCGAGAGTATAGAATGCATCATCACAGATGAGCATATCGGAATTCTCCAGGATATAGGCTTTCGAAGCCGTCCCGGATTCCGTAACATGTCCGAATTCATCCGCCAGCATGCGCACCTTCCGGTATTCCCTTTCGTCGCAGGCATAGCGAAGTATAAACAGCAGGTATTCGTTGTTCTTCCTGCTTTTTGAGAAGCGGCTGATAAGGTGTCCGGCACCCCTGCCTGCCCGGCAGAAGGCAACCGCGTCATCAAGAGTCTTAAAGGAAACAATAAAGGAACTCCTGTCCTCCTTATCGGGGATCATGGCTGCCGCTTCCTTAAGCTTTTCCCCGGCCTCCTTCAATTTATCGGCAAATTCGCTAAGAAGATCATTCTTCCTGGTATGGAAGAGAATGGATATGCTCCTGTCCTTAAGAATGCTTATCTGGGCACTGCAGCCCTTTATCTCTCCGGTGACAGACTCACCAAGAGCAAGAACCGCCCGGGAAAGGATCTCATTGAAAAACTTTCCGGACTTTACATTCTTTTCAAGAATATCGTCAAGATCTATGCCGAAGGAGATCAGTTCTTCCTCCGACAGTACACATCTTATCTCGTTCTCTCCCAGTCTCGTGAATTTCATTCCGTTCTCTCATCTCCCAGGAAAAACAGCGCCACCGTAGCGGGTCCCGTATGTGACCCTATGGTGGTTCCGATCCTGAAAAGCTCCACCCTGTCCTTAAGATTCGGGAAGGTGGCTTCTATCTTCTTCCGGACCTCTTCTGCATCTTCCTCGCAGTCGGAATATGAGATGTAGCAGCGTCCGGCATACTCATCACCGTTTTCGGCATGGGTGCTCATCACCCTCACTATCTCCTGGCACACCTTTTTCTTTGTGCGTACCTTGGAAAAGGACACCAGCTTTCCAAGGCTGTTAACCCTGAGAAGAGGGCAGATGTTCAATATATTTGCAATGGTCCCCGCTGCAGGTGAAACCCTGCCGCCGCGTATAAGGCAGGAAAGATCGCTGGTAAAAAACCAGTGATTCACCTTACCCTTAATGGATTCACCGAACTCCACCACCTCATCAAAACTCATGCCCCGGTCCCTTGCGTCCGCCAGTTCCTCCACAAAAAGACCGAAGCCTGCCGATGCACAAAGGGAATCAATGACATATATCTTCCTGTCGGGAAAGCGGGTTCGGATATCCTCTGCTGCTATACAGGCGGAATTATAGGTGCCCGAAATACCGGAAGAAAGAGCTGCGTGTATAATGTCACGTCCGCTCTCCATAATGGGATTCCAGAGTTCGAGATATTCTCCCACACTCACCTGGGAGGTGGTGGGAGTAGCCCCTGCTCTTTCCCTCCGGTAAAACTCCTTCAGATCCATGCTGTGTCCGTAATCATCAAGATAATCCGTCCCATCCAAATGAAAATGAAAAGGAGCCCACCTTATATCCCGTTCGTTTAATCTTTCTTCCGTAAGATCCACGGTAGAACTGCAGCTCAGTACAAAATCCGACATATTTTACCCCTGTAAAATCATTTGTTTCAGGTGTATGATTATACCATAATCATGAATAGTTTTAAATATTTTGAAAACAGGGAGTGTAAGTATTATCCCTGCCATGAAATGGGCGAAAAAGGCGGCGTAAACTGCCTCTTCTGCTATTGTCCCCTGTATTTTGAAGAAGACTGTCCGGGGACTTTTCATTATGTCCTTAAAGGAGAAAAAAAGATAAAATCCTGTGCAGACTGCACCTTCCCCCATGAAGAGGGAAATTATCCTGAAATGATAAAAAGGATCAACGGGATCATTGCACGGGATAAGGATTTCTGACATTGCTGGCGCCGCAGATATAATCCACCGACACATCGTAATACTTTGCCAGCCTGACAAGACTCTCAACAGGGATGCGGATCCTTCCGTTCTCATAATCGGAATAGGTCCTCTGGCTCACAAAGATCTGATCAGCCACATCCTTCTGCTTAAGGGTTTTGTCCTTCCGTAATTCTTTTATCCTGTCTGTATAACCCATACCACCATTATAGAAAACAAAAGACGTTTTGTGGGGTTCTAGTGTAATAAACGCTAACGTTTTTGGCCTCGGTTCAAAAACGCTTCAATTATCGCTTTACGGGGATCGGTTTTCTCACGGCTTGCAAAAAAACCGTCACCATGCTATTATCCCAAAAGTTTTTCTTGAAAAATGATCCCCGGGGATCAGAGCAGGAGAATCGAAGTTTGATACAAAATGTTTCAAACTTCCATCGGTGCCGCGCAGGCACGTCACCGATGAGCACACTTGCCTGCGGCAAGGTACAAAGCATGGAAGAAAGAGGACCAATACGGATCTTTGCGGGAACAGGCAGAGGGAAGACCAGTGCCGCCATTGGCCAGGGTGTAAAAGCCGCCACCATGGGAAAAACCGTATCTGTCATACAGTTCCTTAAAGGAAGACCTGACGGGGAATTTGACATAATCAAACGTCTCGAACCCGAAATGAAGCTATTCTGCTTTGAGAAATCCGACAGATTCTTTGATGATCTCTCCGACAGCGAAAAAGAGGAGGAAAAGCAGAATATCCGGAACGGTTATAATTTCGCGAAAAAAGTCCTTATGACCGGTGAATGTGACCTTCTGATCCTGGATGAATTCCTGGGGCTCCTTGATACCGGCCTGCTTTCAACCGGGGATTTTAAGGATCTTCTGTCTGTAAAGCCCGACGAAGTCGAACTGATAATGACCGGGATCAATATAAATGAAGAAATCTGCAAACTGGCTGATGAAGTGACAAAGCTGGAAACGGTAGTGTTCAAATGAAAAAGAATTTTACTGATGACCTCGATCTCACAATGATCGCAGACAGCGGCCAGTGTTTCAGATGGGAAAAGATAAATGACGACCCTGTCACTTACCGCATCATAGCGGGAGGCAGGGTTCTTTTTATTTCTATGCCACAGGAGGGGATTCTGGATCTCTCCTGCTCAGAAAACGTTTTTCGTACCTTCTGGTCTGCATATCTGGACTCGGAAACAGACTATGCCGGCATCAGAAACACCATCGATCCCGAAGACAGTTACCTCCATCAAGCCGCCGTCTTCGGCAGGGGTATCAGAATTCTTTCCCAGGACCCCTGGGAATGCCTTATAAGCTTTATCATCTCCCAGCGGAAAAATATCCCGGCCATCAGATCCAGCATCGAGAAACTGTGCCGGGCTGCGGGGAAGGAGATAATCCCCGATCCTTCGGAAATAAAGTGGCTTAAGGATCATGATATAGACCCGTCCTTCGGAAATGAACTGTTCGCTTTTCCCACGGCGGAAGAGATCCTTATCCTTGATGAGGACAGGCTCGATTCCTGTTCCGTGGGCTACCGCGCTCCCTATATAAGAAAAGCTGCGGAAGATATACTGAACGGAAAAACGGACCTTGAGGAATACTCCGCCTTAAGTGACGATGAACTCCTATCCCGGCTCATGCAGCTTTACGGAGTGGGTAAAAAGGTGGCCAGCTGCGTATCCCTTTTCGGTTTCCACCGTCTCGATTTCTTCCCCATAGATGTGTGGATGGAACGGGTGCTGAAGGAACACTACAAAAACGTTTTCCCTTTTGATAGATATGCTCCCTACAACGGGGTCATGCAGCAATATATGTTCTACTACGCCAGGATGGGCGCAAATGCATAAACCCTTTATCGGACCCACGCCACGGTTTGACTTATAATAAAGTGGTTTGATATAATAATCTCCGTGGTTTATCTAGAAAAATACGTTACTGTTCACAGCCTTTCAGGCTGCGAACGTAACGGGTTTTGCCAATTAAATTGCCTTCGGCAATGGGGCAAAACCCCTGCCCG
>CADBTX010000051.1 GCA_902797705.1 uncultured Lachnospiraceae bacterium
GCTGCTTCCTCTGCGGGAGCTGCCTCTTCTGCAGGAGCTGCTTCTTCAGCTGCAGGAGCGGGCTCTGCTGCAGGAGCTGCTGTATCTGTGGATGCACCTGATCCGCCGCAGCCTGCCAGAAGAGTCGTTACACATGCTACTGTGAGCAAAATACTTACAACTTTTCTTTTCATAAAAAATTTTCCTCCTTTACCCATTTCGGGTTAGTGTATATATCCACATCACCATGATGTAAATACCTGATCTTGTTTCCCGCCTTCTCCCTCAGGGAGCAAAACATGCCGCCGGCCTGTTTTGAATAGCGTATTGCCGCAGCAGACGGGGACTGCCACCGGTAAGGCGTCACACAGCCGCCTTCATCTTCTTCATGTCATCTATCTTGCCCTTGATGCCCGGGATCAGGACCGCAATGATAAGCAGCGCTCCAACGATGACCAGGATCATCTGGGAATTCACGTTCGCCTGTCCGAGAGCGATACGTAAGAGTGTAATGATAAGTCCTGCTATTATGCCTCCGATAAGGGTTCCCTTTCCTCCTGTGGAAGCGATACCTCCGAATACGCACATGGCTATGACTTCCATTTCAAAGCCCTGTCCCGTTGTGGTATTGGCGCCGTAGGTATAGGCTGTAAGGAACAGTCCGCTGAAGCCTGCCATAAGACCCATAAGGGCATAGGCTATGAATCTGCATCTCTGTACATCCACTCCTGCGTAAAAGGCCGAAACCTTATTTGATCCGATGGCGTACAGGGAACGCCCGAAGGTGGTGAGCTGAAGAGTGACCGTAAAGATCACAGCAGCGATTATCACTATCAGTATTATTACCGGTACTGTCTTTCCGAGTTTTGTGGAAAGAGGCATGATCTGCTTGGTATTGATATATGAGACAGATCCGCCGCCGCCAAGGGATATCTCTGCGATACCACGGAATATTATCTGGGTTCCCAGGGTGGTTATCATACTGGGAAGTTCCGGGAAATTGGTGGTTATCGCTCCGTTGATCACTCCGCAGAGAAGCCCGGTCAGGAGACAGCCAAGTATCACCACAGGGAAAGGCGCACCGGCATTAGCGATATAACAGGTGACCGTTCCGGTAAGACATACTATTGATCCCACCGATATATCTATGTCCCCTAGGACCAGAATGTATGCCATGGGAAAGACCATGAAGATCTCAGCCATGTATTTTGGCATCTCACGAAGTACGTTTGCAAAGGTATAACTCTGGGAGATGTTCATATTGAATATGTTCACTGCGATGAAGAGTATTACCAGCGCTCCCTCCCAGGTTAAGAGCAGTTCTTTCGCAGTTACTTTCTTATCGGCTTTTATTGTACGTCCCGATTTTCCTGCCATTACATTTCCCTCCTCTCAAGGTTCTGCTTATCAACCATCCTCTGGGTCATCACATTGAAGATAACAACCACAAGGATGATCACACCCTTAACGGTATTCTGTGCGATGGAGGGCACATTAACCAGAGGAAGGGCTTTGGCTATTATGGAAATGATGAGAGCTCCAAGGAAGGTTCCCACAACGGATCCTCTTCCTCCGCTCATGGATACGCCGCCGATAACGCAGGCCGCGATAACATCCATTTCCCTGCCGTACTGCATGTTGGGCTGTGCGGAAGCATATATGGAAACCGAAAGTGCTCCTGCGAGTCCTGCCAGTGTACCCATAATGGTGTAGACGGAGATCAGGGTATTGTCCACATTGATACCTGAGATCCGGGCCGCTTCCGCATTGGAACCTACGGCGTAGATCTTACGTCCGAACTTGGTCCAGCGGAGGAGCCAGAAGAAAAGTACGTAGCAGACGATCAGTATGATGTAGGGCCCTATGGTTCCGTCCTTACCGAATTCAGCAAATTCCCTTACGTCCTCACCGCTGGCAAACTGGCTGTTTCCCACAACATAGGCCATGCCTCTCCAGATATACATGAAGCCCATGGTACAGATGATGGGTGCCACCTTACCCTTCGAGATGATGATGCCGTTCAGTGCGCCGCAGATGCAGCCTATCACCATTGCGATCAGGAAAAGGAGCAGGGTGTTGTTAACTATGTTGTACTTTGTCAGCATTCCGATGGTCATTCCGGAAAAGGCCAGGGTCGATGTTATTGAGATATCGATACCCGCCGTAAGCATAACGCAGAGCATTCCCAGAGCCATTATCAGGGTAAGCGCGTTATTCCTGAATATCTGTCCGATATTAACAGGTGAAAAGAATGTGGGGTTAAGTATGGTGATAAATATCCCCAGTACTATAAGGACGAAGAAAAGCAGAGCCTCTCTGGATCCTGTGATCTTCTTAAATAAGGATTTGTTTTCCATCAGTCCAGAGCCTCCTTTCTCTCATTACTGCTGTGTTCCATTGAAAGATTGAGGATACGCTCCTGGGTTGCTTCCTCACGGTTTAAGCATCCGGTGACACGGCCGTTGCACATTACATATACCCTGTCACACATTCCCAGGATCTCCGGCATTTCCGAACTTATCATGATGATGGCAAAACCTTTCCTGGCCAGCTCACCCATGATGGCATATATCTCGGCTTTTGCACCTACATCCACGCCCTTGGTGGGCTCGTCCATGATAACGAGCTTCATGTTGTCCTGAGCAAGAGCCTTTGCCACAACAACCTTCTGCTGGTTTCCTCCTGAAAGGGAACTTGCGGGATCAAATATGGTGACCGCCTTGGTGTCCACTTCTTCAAGGAATTTCTTTGAAAGCTCGTTCTCCTTCTTTGAATCATTGAAGATGCCCATCTTTGCCAGCTTCTTCTGGATAGGAAGGGTAACATTCTTACCCAGGCCCCAGCTTAATATGAGTCCCTGGGTGGAACGGTTCTCAGGCAGAAGGATTATTCCCTCCTTCATGGCATCCTCGGGTTTATTGACCTTCAGCTGCTTTCCGTTCAGGAATACCTTTCCGCTGTCAGCCTTTGTTATACCGCAAACAGATTCCATGACCTCCGTACGGCCTGCGCCTACAAGACCGGTCATTCCAACGATCTCTCCTGCCCGGACAGACATGGAAACATTCTTGTAGAAGCCGGTGCGGCTCATGTTTTCTATCTTGAATACCTCTTCTCCGATCTTTACTTCCGGCTTCGGATACATGTCGGAGATCTCACGGCCTACCATGGCCTTTACCAGATCAGCATTTGTGATCTTATCCACGTCATAGGTTCCGATATACTGTGAATCCCTGAATACCGTAACCCTTGTGGCCAGTCTGTACATATCCTCGAAACGATGGGATATGAATATGATGGAAACTCCCTCTTCCCTGAGCTCATCCACTATTCTGTAGAGTTCCTCCGACTCGTTTGTCGTAAGGGAAGCCGTGGGCTCGTCCAGTATTATTATCTTCGCATTGGTTGAAAGAGCCTTTGCTATCTCTGTCATCTGCTGCTGTGCAACAGAAAGGGCTCCTATCTCATCCGAGGGCTTGAAATTGGCGTGAAGCCTGTCCAGGAGTTCCTGAGCCTTTGCGTTCATCTCATTCCACTGGATCATTCCGCCCTTAATTATCTCGTGCCCCATAAAAATGTTTTCCGCAACGGAAAGGGTGGGGTAAGTGGTGGGATGCTGGTAAACCGCAGCGATACCTGCGTCAAGCGCATCCTTGGGTCCCTTGAAATGAACCTCTTTTCCCTCCAGATACATGTGGCCTTCTTCCGCTGCATGCACACCGGTTATGACCTTGATAAATGTGGATTTTCCCGCTCCGTTTTCGCCCATAAGCGCGTGCACTTCACCTTTTTTCAGCTGAAAATGCACCTGGTTTAAGGCTTTAACGCCGGGGAAAATCTTGGTTATCCCCTTTAATTCAAGAATAAATTCCGAATCCGGCATAATCTTTCTCTTCCTCCGTTCTCCCGTCTTTTAATCCAGATGGAACATCTCCCGAAGATCTATAGCCACAGGGCTGTTATCCGGGTTAGTCTCCATAATGGGCGCCATGAAATCCCACCACTTCCTGTTAATGGGGGTATCAGCTGACTCTGCCCACTTCTTCTCATCTTCTATCTCTATATATCCGAAAAGCACATTTGTCTCCTCATCAAGGAAGATGGAATAATTCTTTCCACCGTGCTCGTGGATCATATCTATCATCTCCGGCCATAATTCACTGTGGCGTTTCTTATACTCCTCAGCCTGGCCCTCATAAAGCTTCATCTTAAATCCCTTGACCATCTTTCTATGACTCTCCTTTCCAAAAACCGCATCCTTCTGCTTTCACTGGCTTCCCCCTCCGGGGGAAGCTGTCAGTCCGCAGGACTGACTGATGAGGGCTCTCCCGCTCCCATCACACCGTCATTCCTTTACTTACATACCACCTCGAGAGGAACATTCATTATCTTCGCAACCTTCTCCAGTGTGTGGATATGGTGTCCGATGGCAGCTGCCATATGGTGTGTAGGCCCTGCCTCACTCCAGCGGTTCACAAATTCCCTTGCATCGATGGAGAAACGCGTCCTCATATTTGTATCGCCGAAGGTAAATATAGGTCCTTCCTCATTAACCCCCTCTGCGGCTATGAACTTGAAGTGTCCGTCTCCGTCCTGGGTTATGGCGAGGTAGGTGATATCTCCTGTGGGAGGATAGAACTGTGTAAGATATCCGCCGCCTGTCTTTCCGTGGAACACGGGAACTATCTTCATGGTAGGCTTCTTTGCCTTTGAGATATCATAATCTCCGGATCCTGAGTGACCTATTATGCAGATATCATCATCAAAATCTATGGAGTACATCTCGGAAAGCTGACCTGTGCCGGAAATGGTCTTTAAGATGCTCATTGCCATGGCAACCTTCATATCGCCTTCCACCGCGCAGGCCGTTCCCTGCTTTATCAGCATTGAGAAGGCCGGGATCAGCATGGAATCAAGGACTCCCGCCTTGCCCTGTGAGTATCCGTCGTAATGTGAAGCGATAAGTCCCAGCTCCTCATCCTTTACCCACTGCTCAAAGGCAACCACATACTTGGCCATATCCCATACCTTTTCTATGGTGCCGCCCCCTTCTATATCGAAGGTATCAAGTATATCCTGTGCCTTTTCCTTTATCTTTGCTTCGTCATCTATCTCATCGGCTATGGCCCACATCTTTTCCCAGTCAAACTGCTTTGTGTAAAGCCCCAGCCTTCTGTACAGATTGGATTCATCGATATAGAGATCCATCATTCCGGGATAGGGACGTCCTATCTGGGCGATGTTGGTATTCCTGAATCTTCTGCGGACCTGGGCAGCCCTGCACCAGTCCTCTATCTCTTTTGCCACGCCCTCGTCGCCGCCTTCCACAACTCCGGTGATGACTGCATGACGCTTTCCGAATCTCTCAAGATCCGCAACCATCTCTCCCACTGCGCCGCAGGCGTAAAGAGTTCCGAGCCAGGTGGGGATATCCGTCTTATCGTAATCAGGCTTCCTGTTCTTCTGAACATTCACGAGAACCACGGGAACATCCAGATCCTTAACGGCAGGAAGCATATTGTAGCTTGTTGCATATGTTAAAAGCTGCAGGAAAACCAGATCCACATCCGCTGCACGGAATTTCTCACCCGCTGCAACCGACTCTTCCTTGGTAGTAGCCATGCCGCCGTCTATGATCTCCACAGTATCGGGAAGTGTCTTCTTGAAAGCCTCAAACTGTGACTTGAATTCAGGAACAAGTTCCGGGAACTGGGGAAGATATGCCCCGAGAGCTATGGAAAAAACGCCAACCTTTGCCTTTGTCTCAACTAACATTAAAGAAACCTCCTTGCCATGTCTTTGAAAACATCTGTCCTGATAGTTCAGATTTTAAGTTATGAACAGACTCAAAAAAAAGAGTAATTTTTTTTGAAAAAAGTATTATGTTATAATACAAACGCCAAAAGTAATCTCACCACGGTCTTAAGTGAACAGGCCGTGAATGCAGGACATTAAGGAGCGGCATTGAAACTACTGATCGCAGACGACGAAGACATAACAAGAGAGGGCCTGAAAAACGCGGTGTCCGCCATGGATCTTCCCATCGTCACCATCCTTCTGGCGGATGACGGCACGAAGGGCGTTGATATCGCGTTAAAGGAAAAGCCTGATATCATCTTAAGCGATATACGGATGGGCAGGATGTCCGGTATAGATATGGTGGATGCACTTAAGGACAAGCTCCCCGAGACCGCTTTTATTTTTATGAGCGGATATTCGGACAGGGAATATCTTAAGGAGGCCATCCGTCTTAAGGCGGTGAGCTTTATCGAAAAGCCCATAGATCTTGAAGAGATGAAGAACGCCCTGAAGGAAGCCATCCACCTCATAGAAGATATGAGGAAGGCCCGGCAGTCAAAGCTCTTCCAGAGCAAGGCCACTGCCGGCAGGCTTGCCCTGCTCCTGACCATGCCTCCCGAAGAAGCAGGCCGTATCGATGAAGAGATCCTAAAGGGGGACCTCAACAGCTTTATCAGGAAAAACCGCTACATCACCGTCTTTCTTGTAAAAAGCGCAGACTCTCTGGAACTCCTTAATGAATCGGAAAGAAAAAGGATGAGTGATGATTTCGATCTCTTCCTCTCTTCTTCAGGTGCCGGTGAGATCAACATAGAAAAGCATGACCGCTTTCTCATCTACCACGTTTTTTCTCCGGAAAAGCTTTCGGAAAAGGAAATACTGAAGGCGGGAAACGCATTGAAAGAGGTGCTTCCCGAAAATGGCAGGTTCTTCATCTCTGCCGGCAGATGCGTATCAGGTATGGAAAACGCCTACCGCTCCTATAATCAGGCCGTCCTCCTTATGCAGTCCTCCTTCTTCATGGATTACGGCTGCATAATAATCGACAGCTCCGAAGAGCTTCTCCCTGCGCCAAAGGTCCTGCCGGATCCCTCGGAAGCTTATCTCCTCGCCCTTTTATCCGGGGATAAGGATAATATCGAAAAGGCAGAGAGCGAGATCGCTAAATCCTTTTCCGACGCCAGGAACCTTATGCCGAATCAGGTGCGGGACATCTATTACAAGCTCTTTTCCATGATAAACTACGCCTACCGCAAGCAGTCCCTGGATCCGGGAAAAGAGGACAGCAATGAATCCCTTCTGGGATTTGTCCAGGAATGCAACACCTTAAAGGAATTAAAGGAAGCCCTCCGCTTAAGGTCCGACCGTTTCCTGTCCTCATTAAAGAACGAGGAACCGGAAAACCCGACGGTACTGTCAATAAAGGAATATATCGGCCGGAATTATTCCAGGGAAAATCTCTCCGTAAAGGAGATAAGCGACTATGTCCATATGTCCTCCACTTATATCTGCACTCTATTTAAGGGAGAGACCGGACAGACCCTGAATCAGTACATAACCCTTTTCAGGATGGATAAAGCCAAGGAACTCCTTTCGGATCCGAAATACAAGATCTCCGATATCTCGGGAAAGGTCGGCTATTCCGACGGAAACTATTTCGGAAAATCCTTTAAGAAGGCCGTGGGCATGACTCCCGGGGAATATCGTTCCCGTGTGATGATATGAATAAGAATATAAGTCCCTTCAGATTTTTTTTGACGGACCTCAGCTTTTCAAAAAAGCTTATGGTCTCCTTTCTCATATTGCTCCTTATCCCCTCACTGGCGGTTTCGGTGCTTATCTACGGGGAGATAAACGACCTTGTGGTGACCGATACCATCGAGAGCGCGGAGACCCTTACCCTGCAGACCGCCCAGACCGTTAACAACCTTACCCGCAAGATAAAAAACGTGGCGGACATTCTTTCAAACGACTCCTATCTCCGTCAGATCGCCATGCATCCCGCCTTTTCCCATACGGACAATACGGAATTCTCCGGAATGCTGAGGGACTCCTTTATGGCGTCGGTTTCTTCTCTTTTGGATGACCCCACCATAAGGAACGTCCGGATCTATTTAGACAGTCCTTACGCGGATCTCTACGCCGGATCCGGTACCGGAGATATATTCCAGTCCATGGATCTCACAAAGGGAAGCTATTGGGGCGGTATAATGAGTACGAATACCACCGACTCCCTCTACTGCGCTCCCTTCTATCTTTCAAACAGGGAGAAGGAAACACTGGGCACCCTTTCCTATGTGCAAAGGATAAGGTACGATATGTCGACGGATCGTGAAAGCGCAACGGCCGCCTATCTCGTCATATATTTTTCCTCCGAAGACCTGTCGGAGATGCTGGAAAACGAAACTCCCGAAGGTGATACCGTAAACTACATCCTTAACGACAGGGACAACCTGATCGCAACCTCGGACGAGGCTCTTGCCGGCACCTATTTTCTGGATAACGAGGCAATAGATACCCTTATCGGCAACGAAGCATCCTTTGTGAAAAGAACGGTGCTGGAGCGTGAGCTCTACACAGGCTACTACGATATCGAGGACACCGGCTGGCGCCTTATCTCCATCATCCCGGCGGCTCCTCTTATGGAAAAATCCCGGAACATCCTTCTCCGCTACGCCCTGATCTACGGCTTATCCGTTCTTATCGCCGTTATTGCGGGGCTTTTCATCGGGCGCTCCATCTCGGACCGTATCGGAAATGTGATAAAGAAAATGGAAAGGACCCACCACAGCAAGGTCCATAAGATAAAGGAAGAAAGCGGCAGGGACGAGATCGGGGATTTTGTTCTCACCTACAATCACATGGCGGATGAGATAAATGACCTTATGGAAAGACAGAAGGCGGATGCGGAACAGATAAAGACCTCCGAATTCAACGCGCTGCAGGCACAGATAAATCCCCACTTCCTGTACAACACCCTGGACATGATAAACTGGCTGGCCTTAAGCAATGAAAAGGAAAAGGTGATAGACGCTGTCCAGTCCCTTTCAAAATTCTACAAACTCACCCTTTCAAAGAAGGACACCATCGACAGCGTTGAAAATGAGATAAACCACGTCTCCCTGTATGTAAAGCTTCAGAACATGCGCTTTGACGACAAGATCGATTTCATAGTGGACGTGCCGGATAACCTTATGCATCACGACATCCCGAAGCTCACCTTCCAGCCCGTTATAGAAAACGCCATTCTTCACGGCATAAGGGAAAAAGATGAAAAAAGCGGTACCATAGTGCTTACCGCCTGGGTTGAAAACAATGATATACTTTTCCTTATCTCAGATGACGGAGTGGGGATGGATGAAGAGACCATGAACATGATCCTTGTGGATTCCCCTGAGGAAACTCCCCATAGAAAGGGGAGCAATATAGGCATCTACAATACACATAAACGTCTGAGCCTGTTTTACGGCCAGGGCTACGGGCTTTCCTACAGGAGCACTCCCGGAGAGGGTACCGAGGTCACGGTCCGTATACCTCTTTAAACAGCGTTAAATCTTCCAAGGAATGACTTCATCCTCTCGTTTTCGGAGGAGAATACCTTTTCCGGCGTCCCCTGCTCCACGATGACTCCCCCTTCCATAAAGATCACCTCATCGCTGATATCCCTGGCGAAGGCCATTTCATGGGTAACTATCACCATGGCTATATGAAGATCCGCCAATGACTTTATTACCTTCAGCACCTCTCCCGTAAGTTCCGGATCCAAGGCGGAAGTGGGTTCGTCAAAAAACAGGATCTTGGGATTTAAGGCAAGAGCCCTGGCGATCGCCACTCTCTGGCACTGTCCGCCGGAGAGCTCGCAGGGATAGGCATCCTTTCTGTCGGTAAGCCCCATCTTTACAAGGAGCGCTTCAGCCTCCTCCTTAACCTCCTTTTTATCCCTTTTCTGCACCCTTACGGGAGCATCCATAATATTCTCCATGACCGACATATGGGGGAAGAGGTTAAAATTCTGAAAGACCAGCCCGAAAAGCACCTTGATCTTAAGGGCATCCGCCTTATCGGCATAGACCACGTTTCCGTCCTTCGTGTCAGCGTACACCATGTTATTGTAGACGATCCTGCCGCCGTCTATCCTCTCCAGACCGGTGGCGCAGCGTAAAAAGGTGGACTTTCCCGATCCCGAAGGACCTATAACGGAAAGAATCTCACCCTCATTTACCGATATTGATATATCCTTAAGTACCTCTGTACCCTCAAAGGATTTTTTTATGTTCTCACATGATAGCAGTGCCATTATATTTACCTGTAATACGACAGTCTCTTCTCGAAATAATCCATGCCAAAGGCCACAACATAGTTAAAGATGTAGTAAAACAGAGCAGCCGCCACAAAGGGCATCATGCTGGTCTGGGAGCTGGCAAGGGCCTTGGCGGTGGTGAACATTTCCGCAACACTTATGGTAAAAGCAAGGCTGGTATCCTTTACCAGGGTGATCACCTCATTTGTGACAGAGGGAAGTATCCTCTTTATCACCTGGGGAAGGATGATCACAAAGAAGGTCTGGGTCTTTGAATACCCGAGAACCTCGGCAGCCTCGTACTGTCCCCTATCTATGGACTGTATGCCGCCCCTGTAGATCTCCGCAAAATACGCCGCGTAATTGATGACAAATCCGATAAGTGCCGCCACCATCCGGTAACTGTTTGAAACATGGATACCGAAGATGTAATAGGGTCCGAAATAGACCACCATAAGCTGCAGCATAAGAGGAGTGCCTCTCATTACCGAGATATATA
>CADBTX010000052.1 GCA_902797705.1 uncultured Lachnospiraceae bacterium
GTAATAGGTTCATTGAAATCATCACCATCCACAAGAACGGTATAAAGTCCTGTAATGGACCCCAGTTTACCGTTTCCCGCCCTCTCAAGAAGCTTCGGCATCTCCGAATAAACCGAAGGGGGATAGCCACGGGTCACCGGAGGCTCGCCGCTGGCAAGACCGATCTCCCTCTGCGCCATGGAAAAACGGGTGAGGGAGTCCATCATAAGAAGCACATCCTTCCCCTGATCCCTGAAATATTCCGCAATAGCCGTGGCAGTTTTAGCAGCCTTATTTCGCTCCAGGGCCGGTCTGTCGGAGGTGGCGACCACAACAACGGATCTTCTCATACCCTCTTCACCCAGATCCCGTTCAACGAATTCTCTTACTTCCCTGCCACGCTCTCCGATAAGAGCGATGACATTAATGTCCGCTCTGGTATTTCTGGCAAACATACCCATCAGGGTACTTTTTCCTACTCCGGAACCCGCAAATATGCCTACTCTCTGGCCCTTGCCTATGGTCATTAGACCATCGACCGCTTTCACTCCAAGGGGAAGCACCTCATTGATAATAACCCTGTCCATGGGATCCGGAGGTTCCGCTTCCACAGAGTACTCCCGTCCTCCCACGATCTCCGTCCCGTCAGTGGGCCGACCCAGTCCGTCCAGAGTCTTTCCCAGAAGATCATCACTGACTGTAACCGTGAGGGTATGCCCGAGATTTTCAACAGTACATCCCGCGCCGATACCATCGGTCTTATCATAGGGCATAAGCTGTGTCTTGCTGTCCTTAAAGCCCACAACCTCTGCCATTATCGGAGGTTTCGAGCTGTCCTCGGGTATTATCCTGCAGATATCCGCAAGGAGCGCATCAGGTCCCAGGGACTCTATGGTCAGTCCCACTACATTAACAACCTTCCCAAGCTTCTTGTAGAAGTTCTTGTACCTGACTCTTTCATATTTGGAAAAATCGATACGTGGTTCAACCATTGTTTTCCGCCTGTCCGTCGGAGCTCTCATAGGAAAGAAGCCTAAGTTCCCTTTTTAAGCCCGAAAGCTGGGTTTCCAGGGAACAGTCAAATATGCCGCCCCCTGTTTCTATAAAGCACTCATTGCTCTTTAAGGTCATATCCTCCACTATCTCAATGTCATTTCCGCCGGTTACCCCTGACATGAGTTCCTGCTTCTGCATGGAGACATAGCCGTAATCATCCTTTGAAACATGGATTATAAAGCCCTCATTTCCCTCCACCGTCTTAATGGCATCCTGGATAAGATGAAATATCACTTCCTTTTTGTCTTCAAAACTCACATGGAAGATATGCTCATATATTCCTGTAAGAGTATCGATAAAAAGAGGCTCCAGTTCATCCATCTTTTTCTGATACTCATTTTCCAACGCCTCTGTCATGCTCTGGTATTCCGCCTTCATGGCCTCA
This sequence comes from uncultured Lachnospiraceae bacterium, assembly GCA_902797705.1. GTDB lineage: Bacteria > Bacillota > Clostridia > Lachnospirales > Lachnospiraceae > NK4A144. The sequence goes on from CADBTX010000052.1 coordinate 1,421, forward strand.
ACTTCCTGCATTCCGGCGTTATAGCCCTCATCATGCCCCGCATTAAAACCATCGTTCTTGGCATTTTCCAACACAGTCACAGCATTCTGCTCAGCGTCCGCGATGATGGCCTGGGCCTGCTCATTTGCCTCCGCTATGATCCCGTCGGCTTCGGCCCTGGCGCTTGCAAGGGTCTCTTCAGCCATACGTGCGGCATCAGGGGAAGGCGCAGCGCTGCCCTCACCCCCTATGACATTAGAGGGAGCCTCGGCATTCGCCTCTTCTCCCTCTGACTGCTCACCTACAAGCATCTCAACTCTGTCCGCCACAAGGCCCTCGGTAAACTCCGCAAACCCTTCCTCATCGGATCCTGTACCCGGATCCTGGATGAACGGGGCTGTGGTGATCTCCTCCATGATGCTGTCAACCTTCCTGTTGGAGTCGATCACAAGTTTTTCCGTTCCCTCTACCTTTACGAAGGAACGTTTTATCATATTAGACAACTATCTCGTCTCCTCCGCCTCTGGAAATAACGATCTCTGCAGAATCTTCCAGCTTTCTTATGATATTTACCACCTTCTGCTGGGCTTCTTCCACGTCCTTCATACGCACAGGGCCCATGAAATCCATATCTTCCTTAATCATGGCTGCAAGCCGCTTCGAAAGGTTTCTGAATATAGCCGCCTGAACCTCTTCATTGGCTCCCTTAAGAGCAAGAGCCAGGTCATTATTCTCAACATCCCTGAGGACACGCTGGATAGCACGGTCGTCCAAAAGAAGGATATCCTCGAATACGAACATCTTCTTCCTGATCTCGTCCGCCAGCTCCGGCTCGTCTATCTCCAGGGTCTCCATGATATGTTTCTCGGTAGCACGGTCAACGGTATTGAGGATCTCAACTATTGCATCCACACCACCGACGATGGTGTAATCCTGATTTACCAGGGAAGCAAGTTTTGATTCCAAAGCCTTTTCCACCTCTTTTATAACATCGGGACTGGTCCTGTCCATCTTGGCTATACGCCTCGCCACGTCCGCCTGCTTGTCGGGAGGAAGCGCACCGATTATCATGGCCGCCTGACCCGGATTCAGATAAGAAAGGATCAGGGCTATGGTCTGAGGATGTTCCTCCTGGATAAAGTTCAAAAGCTGTGAAGGATCGGTTTTACGCACAAACTCGAAGGGTTTTACCTGCAGAGACGCAGTAAGCCTTGAGATCACGTCTACCGCCTTCTCCGGTCCCAGGGCCTGCTCCAAAAGCTCCTTGGCGTAGCCGATACCGCCTTCCGCAATGTACTGCTGCGCAAGGCACACCTGGTAGAACTCGTTTATCACCGCCTCCTTGACCTGAGGGGTTATTGACCTTGTGTTGGCGATCTCAAGAGTTAATTCTTCGATCTCTTCTTCTTTTAGGTGCTGAAATATCTTGGACGATTTTTCCGGTCCGAGAGAGATCAGAAGCACTGCCGCTTTCTGTGTCCCCGAAAGATCCGCAGCCGCTGATGTATCAAAGGTTTTACCTCCCGGCGCCCCGGGAGCAGCCGCCGCTGCTTCAGCCGGCAAATTGTCTGCCATTATCCGTTACCCCCATTCATCCGAAAGCCAGTTCCTAAGCAGAACGGCTGCAGCTTCGGGATTATTATCAACAAAATTTTCAATAAGAAGCCTGGCCTCAGACTTCTGCTCCTCCAGATCGATATCCTCAAGAGAAGCTTCCTGAGTGCTGGCTAAAAGGTCTCCAAGCTGTATCTCCTCCTGCGGCTCATCCACAGTGTTCTCGCCTCTCATAGACCTTATCACTACGAAAGCAAGAAGTCCGAGGATCAGGACGATAAGTCCTATCATAAGTATGGTCTGCCAGTCGGGAAGGTTGCTTTCCTTCGGAACAAATACCGGCTCCTCGTAGGCAACTATCCTTATATTCGCAACCGGGATACCGGTAGCCATTGAAACCACACCGCTCACCTCTTCATCAACCTCCAGCTTGGTGAGTTCTCCGTTCTCCGCCTGGAAGGCTTCAAAAGTGGTGCCGTCAAGCAGGCCCTGGGCCTCCATCTCTTCCTGATTGTATATCCTGTATTTTATGGCGGTGATACCGATGGAACTGGTGTCATACTGTATCGCTCCGCCTCCGCCTGTGGTATGGGTTATGGTCTCATTCGGCAGATAATCCCTTGAGGTCTCGTCTGTAGTGGTCGTAGAATTACCATTATCCGCATAGACATAGGTATTATCACCATTGGTATCCGTTCCGGGTACCTGACCGTTGGTATTTTCCGCCGTCTGTGAATAAGTATCCTGATGGGAAAGAACACCCTGATCCTGTCCTTCTGCCGGGGTGTAGGTGTGTTCCGTGGTATCGACGTCATTCCAGTTCAGGTCGAGATTCGGCACAACCTGCACTGAATCATAGATCTTTGCACCCACAAGGGCATCCCGTATCTGTCCCTCCACCAGCTGATCGTACTTCTGCTTATAAGAAAGCCTGCTGGAAGCAGCTCCCGCTCCTGTGGAGGAAGAGGTATCCTCTCCGGAGAACAGCATATTTCCTTTGGAATCCATGATAACGATGTTCTCGGTAGTGGAATTTCCTATGGCTGTAGCCATGAAACGGGCCAGAGTCGCCGCTGCGTCATCGGTCATAAGATCCGGATCATCAAGGACCAGCATAGCACTGGCATAACTCTCTCTCTGCTCCGAAAGCAGGGTTCCGTCATTATTGGGAATACTGAGCTTGACCGTGGCGGACTTGATGTTCTCCTGGGTCTCCAGATCCTTCTCCATGTTCCTTTCAAGGTAGAGCTGGTACTTCTTTTCCTTGTCAGTCTCCGTGCTGGAGAAGCCTCCGTCGAAAACATTGGAGATATCATATCCTTCAGCGGGGATATTATTTGCCCCCAAAAGGATATTGGCATTACTAAGCTGTTTCTTATTTATGGAAATAGTGAGACCGTCATCGCTGATCTTGTAATCCATGGCGTTTTCATCTAAAAGGTCACGGATCTCAGCGGTCTGGGCTGTGCTCTCCGCCACCGCCAGCACGGTGTACTGTGGCGCGGAAACGGTCCAGATAAGAACGGTAAGGGCAACTATGACCGCTGCCCCCACGGAAATGATCAATGTTTTCTGTTTAGTAGTAAACCTGTTCCACCATTCCAGGAACCGGTCAAGTAACTGTCTGAGTCGCTCCTGCATATTCTACCCTCTTCTATAGCAAAGCATCTCCTAATGTCGCCGTGTCCCAACATTGCTCCCTTCGGGATCAATGTCACCGTTCCCAACATTGCTCCCTTCGGGACCAATGTCGCCGTGTCGCTCGCTTCCGTAGGAAGCAAGCGACTAGACTTGCATCTGCATGATTTCTTTGTAGGCTTCAATAAAACGGTCGCGGAGGGCGACAGTATATGAGAGGGAAGCCTGAGCCTTGGCCTGGGCTATGGCCAGGTCATGGGTGTTCTCTGTAAGCCCCAGAGCAAGCTTGATCTCCTCGTCCTCCTGATCCTGCAGATAGGAATTTGTCTCATTGATCTGATTCACGGCACTCTGAAGAAAGCCTCCAAAATCACCCGTGTCTCCGATCCTGCCGTTGCCGGTCTTTAAGGCGGCGTTCTCAATGGCATCACTGCTCACATTGTAAAGTTTTGTAATATCCATGTCTTAAACCTGTTCTCTCCCGGAGCTCTCCCTGCTCCGTTAGATCACGCCTCCCTGCTTTTCACTGCCTTCCCGATTTACGAGAAGTCCTTAGATCGAGTTATCAGCCCTTTCCAATAGTCAGGCCCTGAGTCGCTATGGCCTTTGACGTGGTAAAGGCGGTTGCATTTGCCTCATAGGCACGGCTGGCGTCTATAAGGTTTGTCATCTCCGTAATGGTATTTACATTGGGATAGAGGACATAGCCGTTCTCATCCGCATCCGGGTGAGAGGGATCGTATACCATCTTATACTCCGAATGTGTGTCATTGTATATACCTCCCACCTTAACTCCCGCCATGTTTGACTGGGCGAACTTGCTCTGATTTGAAGCAAGTATGGAATTAAAGGAGGGTTCCGGATTGTTCTTGGTCTCAAATGTAACGACTTTTCTGGTGTATGGATCGCCGTTACTTGTCCTGGTGGTATTTGCATTTGCGATATTCTCGGAAATGACATCCATACGGAGTCTCTCCGCAGTAAGACCGGATGCATTTATACTGAAGCTGTCAAAAACTCCCATTACATTTCCTCCTGTATTTCAAGCCTTCCCCTTCAGGGGAAAACACTCCGGCGGAGCATTATGAGGGACGAACCCCCACTACTTCTGCGTCACTGCACGGATATTCTGGAATTCCGCTGTAAGACTCTGGGTCAGACCATTGTAAAGAATATTATTCTTTGCAAGCTCGGCATTCTCTGTATCAATATCCACATTGTTACCGTCAAGCCTGTAAGAATAGCCTTCCGAGTCTGTGAACTGCTTCCCCTTTAAGCGGTCCATCCTTATGGAACCCACCTTGTCGTCAAGACTTTCAAACCTTGAATGACGGAGGGCTTCCTCCAGATTTGCGGCAAAAGAGACATCCTGTCTCTTATAGCCCGGGGTATCGATATTTGCCATATTATTGGCAATGGCTTTGTTTCTTAAAGCCGAAGCGTCGGCAGCCTTGTCGAGCACGTTGATATAATCATATATATCAGTTTTTACCATGTCCCACGCCTCCTTTCTTCCACAACATCAGCGTTCACTTCGCAAAGTCGTGGTCTTTACAGAGCAAACTTTTCTAAAGAAAACCCTGTGCTGCAATAGTCATCAGACCGTACAGAATGATACTAGGCTAATGACAATAATTCAACTATAATTATAAAGAAAATACCGCAAAAGTCAAAGGATGGAAACTATGGTCTCGCACCCCATGATACTGCTGTTTTACAGGATTTCTGCCTTCTTCAATACGATGATGGGCATCTTTCATAAAAAAACAACAGAAAATAATTATTTTATTAATAAATCATATATTCCCTCTCCCGATGACCCCCTTATTGAAGACCAGGACGGAAAGGCCGGCTTAAGGTACGGTTCAAAGACCTTTGCCCACTCCGGCTGTGCCGCTGCCGCTGTATACAATGCCCTTCGGATCCTTGGGGATCCCGTACCCCTCGCGGATATCATCCGTCACTTCGAGGGACACGGCGCCGCATTCTTCGCAGCTCTCGGCACCGCTCCCCAGGCAGCGGTGAAATATTTTTCGGGTCTCGGCTATTATCCGATAAGAACCTCAAACAGAAGGAAATTCAGGGAACTCGCTGAAAACTCAGATGTTATGATATTTACCATAATGAATGACCGGCGGAGTATACGGCGTATGCTCCACACCATGTGCGTAGAGCATAACAATGCCTGCTTTACCGTCCATAATTCACACGGCAGAGCGGAAACCTATCCAAACTATGATGAAATGATGGCTAATCTGGGGGACGGCGGCGGAAAGGCCGATGGAGTGTATTTGGTGGGGATTAGAAAGTGTTGAGGGAACCCTCATCCGCCCTTCGGGCACCTTCCCCCTTAAAAAGGGGGAAGGCTTTAAAGGATCATACTTCGGGCACCTTAACGGGCACTGATGCGCACAGCGCATCATAACGTGCCTCAAAATGCTCCACCGGAGCATTTTGCCCCTTAAAAAGGGGGAAGGCTATAGAAAGTCAACCTGCGCGGTCTACGTTTCGTGTGGCGATAACGTCAACACCGGTGCCGGCCACGTTGCTCACAACCACATCGCCGATATGCTTAGGAGCTGTAACAACGGCTGCGTCAATATCTTTCATTACTTCAAAGATCTTGTCCTTCGGGATATCGCTCTTGGTCTTAACGGGAAGACGAGGCTTGTCTCCGTCCTTTATCACAACCGTGCTGGTCACGATACGTGTCGGATCCGTAACCTCCTTACGGGCGTAGATATCTCCCTTCTGGCAGGTATTTCCCTCAACGCTCACCACTTCTCCCTTGTCCATCTGGACCGTGATCAGACAACCCATGGGGCAGCCGATACATGTAAGTTCTTTCGTAGTCATTATTCTCTCTGCCTCCTTATTCCTTTTCTATCTTGATGGTAATAGTCTTAAGGTTCGGGTATTCTGAAAGCTTCTTCTTCTGGAGTATTACCTGCTCCATTTCGCCGGGAGCCATGATGCGCTTCTGATTATGCATCACCCTTTCATCGTCAAAGTAAACGCTCACATAGGAGTCCTGGAAAACAGCCCCTACGCGGAAGCGTACTGTAAGAAGATCGTCCATCCTGTCTGTATCCAGGGTGCAGGGTACTGTATAGCGCGCTCCCTCTGTGGCAACCAGCTTAATGGGCTCTTTATCGCTCTTAACCGCGCCTTCCTTAACAAACTTCGACGCATTTTCTCCCGCCTTTTTCGCTTCCTCGGAAACAAAGTCAACCAGATCATGCACGTGGAGCACATTTCCGCAGGCAAATACACCCGGGATGCTGGTTTCAAGGGACTCATTTACCACAGGACCGCTGGTAACGGGGTTAAGCTCTACACCGGCGCTCTTCGAAAGCTCGTTCTCAGGGATAAGTCCGCAGGAGAGAAGGAGCGTATCACAGGTGTATCTCTCCTCGGTACCGGGTATGGGCTTCATGTCAGGGCCTACCTTGGCAATGGTAACTGCGGAAACCCTTTCCTTACCCTCGATATCCACAACTGTGTGGGAAAGCTTAAGGGGAATACCGAAGTCATCAAGACACTGAACGATATTTCTCTTCAAGCCGCCTGAGAAGGGCAGAAGCTCTGCAACAACCTTAACCTTTGCCCCTTCAAGGGTCATACGGCGGGCCATGATGAGTCCGATGTCGCCGGATCCCAGGATCACCACCTCACGTCCGGGCATGTATCCTTCGATATTTACAAGACGCTGCGCCGTACCTGCAGAGAAGATACCTGCCGGCCTGTAACCGGGAATGTTCAGGGCGCCTCTCGGCCTCTCACGGCATCCCATGGCAAGGATAACAGCTCCGGCCTGTATCTCAAACATGCCGTCAGTCTTGTTCATTGCTGTTACAACCCTGTCAGCCGAGATATCCATTACCATGGTGTTCAGCTTATACTCTATCTTTTCGTCAAATACCTGCTTCATAAAGCGGTACGCATATTCCGGGCCTGTCAGCTCCTCTTTGAAGGTGTGAAGACCAAACCCGTTATGGATGCACTGGTTTAATATTCCGCCAAGCTCATGGTCACGTTCAAGGATGAGAATGGACTGCGTCCCGGCTTCCCTTGCTGCAACCGCTGCCGCAAGACCCGCAGGGCCTCCGCCTACGATGACAATATCATATTTCTGCATTATTCTCCTCCTTTCCCGGCCTTTGACCGCTCAGGGGCTATTACTGACTTACCGCCGCTCTTTGTGATATTCTCAACGGGAATACCAAGCTCACGGTTTATGATCTCCATTACTCTCGGTGAGCAGAAGCCTGCCTGGCATCTTCCCATTCCGGCTCTGGTACGTCTCTTTACACCGTCGAGGGAACGGGCACCCAGGGGACGTCTTATGGCGTCAATGATCTCACCCTCGGAAATAGACTCGCACCGGCAGATTATCTGTCCGTATGCGGGCTCTTTCTTGATGAGCTCGTTCCTTTCCTCTACAGACATATTTGAAGGATTCAGGATACCCTTTCTCTTACCGTTCCAGTTTTCTTTCTTTGCAGGTTTTGCAAGGTCGCAGACTATCCCCGCAACCATCTTGCCGATGGCAGGGCTGCTGGTAAGTCCGGGGGATTCAATTCCGGCACAGTCGATAAAGCCCGGAGCTTCCTTAACTTCGCCGATCACGAATTCATGGTTGTCCTCATGGGCACGAAGTCCCGCAAAGCTGGTGATGACCTTCCTTGCAACAGGAAGATTCTTTACATGCATCCCGGCCTTTTCAATAAGATCATTGATGCCAGCCGCTGTTGTTGCGGTAGCTTCCTTATCCTCGATATCGATGGCTGTGGGACCTACTATGAGGTTTCCGTGAATGGTAGGTGATACCAGCACTCCCTTTCCCAGCTTTGTAGGCTGAGGGAAGATGGTCTTTGAAACAAGATTTCCCACTTCCTTATCGAGAAGGCAGTAGTCACCGCGTCTCGGCGTGATGTGGATCTTCTTGTCTGCAACCATGTTGTGGAATTTGTCGGAATAGACTCCGGCTGCATTGATCACGTACTTTGTCTTGTATTCTCCGTTATTTGTGCGTATATGCCAGATGCCCTCCTCATCACGGTTAAGGGTCTCGGCTTCTGTATTAAAGAAGAAATCAACTCCGTTAACCGCTGCATTCTCGGCCATGGCGATATTCAGCATGAAGGGACAGATGATGCCACCGGTGGGAGCATAGAGTGCCGCACAGGCTTCATCAGCAAGGTTTGGCTCCATCTTATGAAGCTCTTCCCTGTCAAGAAGCTTTAACTCTTTTACTCCGTTGGCAATGCCTCTGTCATAGAGCTCTTTAAGTCCGCCCTTCTCCTCTTCATGAATGCAGACCACAAGGGATCCGTTCCTTGTAAAGGGGATGTCCAGATCTTCACAGAGCTGACCCATCATCTCGTTTCCCTCTACATTGAGTTTCGCCATAAGGGAACCTTCGGCTGCGTCGAATCCGGCATGCACAATGGCACTGTTTGCCTTACTTGTTCCGGAGCAGACATCTTCGCCCTTTTCAAGTACGCACACATTGAGATCGTACTTGCTGAGCTCACGAGCGGTAGCACTTCCGCTGACACCTGCCCCGATAATGATACAATCGTAGGTCATGTTTTTTCCTTTCCTGTGTTTAAAAAGACGACGGAGCCTGATGCTTCCGCCGCCGTTTCTCCTAGTCTGATAGCAACTGAATGATAATTTAGTTGAATTTAAGATAAAATGGACTGCTTCATGAGCCACGTTCCGTAATATAACGGATTGCTCCGCGCTGGCGCGCTCCCGCACTCCTACCCCCACTCGCATTCCGCTGATTTACTTCGTAAATCGCTCCTTGCTCGTGTGGGTTCACGATCAAATCCATCCGGCTTTTTGTGCAAGCACAAAAGCCGGCTGAGACTTGATCGTTTTATATTACATGTTAAATATCGCCATGTATACGAATGAGGCTACTACGCCGCCGCAGATGGGAGCGATAAGGGGAATCCAGCCATAGCCCCAGTTGGGATCCTTGTTGCCCTTGTTAGGTCCAAGGAGCTGATAAGCAAAACGGGGAGCTGAATCTCTTGCAGCATTCATTGCGTATCCGGTAAGTCCGCCGAAGGAAGCACCGCAGGCAACGATAACGCCGTAAACGAGTATCCATGAAACACCTGATGCACCTGCATCACCGGGGATTGCTGCCAGGGTGAATACAAGAACGAAGGTAGCAACAAACTCTGACAGGAAGTTAAGTCCAACATTGGGGATGGAAGGTCCTGTGCAGAAGCAGCCGCGTACGGTAGCATCATCGGGAGTAGCCTTGATGTGATCTCCGAAGAGAACCATAAGGATAGCAGCTCCTACAAAGCCGCCGAGCATCTGGGCGATGATATATCCGGGAACAAGGCCCCAGTCAAGTCCGCCGCGGATAGCTGCGCCGATGGTAACAGCGGGATTAAAGTGAGCGCCTGAAAGAGCGCCGAAAGTGAACGCGGGAACCATAACTGCCATTCCCCATCCAATAAGGATGTAAACAGCTCCGCCTCCCTTAAAGCCTGACTTCTCCAGATTCACGTTACAGCATACACCGTCTCCGAGGAGAACCAGAATCGCGGTTCCTACAAATTCAGCAATATAAGCCTGCATAAACTAAAACCTCCTTTTGATTTACATCTTATTTTACGCCCCCGCCGGAGACATCAGGCACTCCGGCGGATAGCGAAAGTTCATGATTATTCAGATCACTTAGCCCAGCCAAGGGTTGTGTTAACGGCTTTCTTCCAGCCCCTAAGCTTTTCTTCACGATCAGCCTCGGACATATCAGGCTCGAACTCTCTGTCGATAGCCCAGTTCTTGATAACGTCTTCCTTACTTGACCAGAACTTAACTGCAAGACCTGCCAGATAGGAAGCACCCATAGCTGTAGTCTCAACACATACAGGACGATGAACGGGAGCATTAATAATATCTGACTGGAACTGCATGAGGAAGTTGTTCTTGCAGGCACCGCCGTCAACCTTAAGAGCTGCCAGCTTGATTCCTGAACCCTCTTCCATTGCGCCGAGTACGTCGTTAGTCTGAAGTGCAAGTGACTCAAGAGTAGCACGGATGATGTGCTTCTTGTTGACACCGCGGGTAAGTCCTGTGATAGCTCCGCGTGCGTATGGATCCCAGTAAGGAGCGCCGAGTCCTGTAAATGCAGGTACTACATAGCAGCCGTTTGTATCAGGAACCTGAGTTGCGAAGTACTCAGAATCAGGTGATGTATCAACCATCTTAACCTCATCACGGAGCCACTGGATAGCTGCGCCTGCTACGAAGATTGAACCCTCAAGGGCATACTCAACCTTGCCGTCAAGACCCCAGGCAATAGTTGTAAGAAGTCCGTTGTTAGGGA
>CADBTX010000053.1 GCA_902797705.1 uncultured Lachnospiraceae bacterium
ACCTTCTCGGCTATCACAGGGGTGTTCAGCCACTTCGCCATCTGTACAAGGGAGTTGATTATCTTTCCTCCCCGGACTCCCACATCACCGTAAAGGAAACTCATGTCTAATTTGATAACATCCGCATTCAGATCCTTAAGTATATTTAAGGATGCATATCCCGTGCCGAAATCATCCAATACCAGAACATATCCTGCCGTGCGGAGCTTCTCCAGCACCGGTGTCACCTTTTCCACTCCGTCATATGCAAAACTCTCTCTGATCTCAATGCGGAGATAATATACCGGGATATCATATTTCTTTCTTATGGACTCTATACTGTCAACATAGGCTGAATTCAGCTCATATCCGGACAGATTTACGGAGACCGGAACTGCGTGTATCCCCTGATCCAGACATTTCCTCTGCATTTTGCAGGCCTCTTCAAAGACAAAGAGGTCGGCCTTTGATACCAGGTCGTTATTTTCAAGCACCGGGATAAAATCGGCGGGATACTGGAGTCCGTTCTGCGGATCATCCCACCTGAGCAGGGCCTCGGCTCCCACCACCCGGTAATTCGTATAATTTACCTGAGGCTGATAACAGACATAGAGACGGTTATTCTTTAATGCCGCGTCAAAATAGGAAACTATCTCCTTTTCCGATAATTTTTTGTCCATATCCCCTTTTCCTCCCATAGACTTTGTCATACTATTTTAACCTATATATTAAAAAAAAGCACCCCTCCGCGTTAAACGAAGGGATGCCCCGAATGTCCGTGGGGAAGTAGATATGGAACATATGCCCCACGGACTTTTCTCCAAAGGACAAAAGATCAGGAATTGATGTATCCCACGAGACCGTTGGAATTGATTATCTTCTGCATGAATTCAGGGAAGGGTTCGGCATTAAAGCTCTTTCCCCTGGTGATATCGGTTATCACTCCGGTGTCAAAATCCACCTCCACCTCATCACCCTCTTCAATCGCTTCCGCAGCCTCCGGACACTCCAGAATGGGAAGCCCGATATTTATTGCATTCCTGAAAAAAATCCTCGCAAAGGTATCGGCGATGACACAGCTTATGCCCGACTCCTTTATCACTATGGGAGCGTGTTCCCTGGAGGAACCGCAGCCGAAATTCTTCCTTGCCACCATGATGTCACCGGGATTTACATTCTTCACAAAATCCGCGTCTATGTCCTCCATGGCATGTCCGGAAAGCTCCTTCTTATCCTGGATGTTCAGGTATCTTGCCGGGATTATGACATCCGTATCAACATTGTCGCCGTATTTAAAAACTCTGCCTTTTGCTTTCATATGAATCTGTACCGTTCCTCTCATAAGCATTTCTACGAAGTGATTCAGGGAGCTGTGATATAGCCCTTAACAGCACTTGCCGCCGCCACCGCCGGACTTGCCAGATATACCTCGGACTCCGTATGTCCCATACGTCCCACAAAATTCCTGTTTGTGGTACTTATGCAGCGCTCTCCCTTTGCAAGTATCCCCATGTAGCCTCCGAGACAGGGGCCGCAGGTGGGAGTGGAAACAATGGCTCCGGCTTCGATGAATTCCTTTATAAGGCCTTCTTCCAGAGCCTTCAGATAGATCTTCTGGGTGGCGGGGATAACTATGCAGCGCACATTGTCCGCTATCTTCTTTCCCCTTATCACCTCTGCCGCCGCCCTCAGGTCGCTTATACGTCCGTTGGTGCAGGAGCCTATCACGGCCTGCTGTATCTCTATCTTTTCCCCGATCTCATCAATGGTCTTTGTGTTTTCCGGAAGATGGGGGAATGCCACAGTGGGCTTTAATTCCGAAAGGTCAATAGTGTATTCCTCGTCGTATTCCGCATCGCTGTCGGCCTCATATATCTTATAGGGTCTCGAGCTGTGGGATTCCATATATTCCTTTGCTGCCTCATCCACAGGGAAGATGCCGTTCTTTCCTCCGGCCTCTATAGCCATGTTCGCAATGGTAAAGCGGTCGTCCATGGACAGGTTCTTTATCCCGTCCCCTGTAAATTCCATGGAACGGTAAAGGGCGCCGTCAACTCCTATCTTCCCGATTATATGAAGGATGACATCCTTTCCGGACACCCACTTTGAAGGACGCCCCGTGATATTGAATCTGATGGCGGAGGGAACCTTGAACCAGGTCTTGCCTGTGGCCATACCGCAGGCCATGTCCGTGGACCCGACTCCGGTGGAAAAGGCACCGAGAGCGCCGTAGGTACAGGTGTGGGAATCCGCTCCTATTATGCAGTCTCCCGCCACCGTAAGTCCGCTCTCCGGAAGAAGCGCATGCTCTATTCCCATCTTACCCACATCAAAATAATTAGTGATATCGTGCTTCATGGCAAAATCGCGGCAGCACTTGCAGTTTTCCGCGGACTTGATATCCTTATTCGGGATAAAGTGGTCCATTACAAGGGCGATCTTATCCTTGTCAAATACCGTCTTTTTATCAATACCCTCCATAACATTTATGGCTACGGGGGTAGTGATATCATTTCCGAGGACCAGATCCAGCTCCGCTTCAATAAGCTGTCCGGCCTTTACCTTGTCAAGTCCCGCATGTGCAGCGAGGATCTTTTGTGTCATGGTCATTCCCATATGCTGATTCCTTTACGCAGGCTCTGTGCCGACCGGTGATACGCCTGCAGTTCACCGGCCGATATCTCATTCCTTTGTTCCAAGATAGGCTTTCTTTACATTTTCGTTTTCGAGAAGCTCCTTTCCCGTTCCGGAAAGGGCTATCTTTCCGTTTTCGATGACATAGGCCCTGTCCGCCACATGCAGCGCCATATTGGCATTCTGCTCTATAAGGAGCACCGTGGCTCCGGCCTCATGTATCTCATTTATGATCTCAAATATGCCCTGTACCACTATTGGCGCAAGACCCAGAGAAGGCTCATCCATCATAAGGAGCTTCGGCTTTCCCATAAGGGCCCTTCCAACTGCCAGCATCTGCTGCTCTCCTCCGGACAATGTACCTCCCGCCTGCCAGGACCTCTCCTTTAAGCGGGGGAAGTAATCAAATACCATTTCCAGATCTTCCGTCAGGTCGTCATTTCTCAGATAAGCTCCCACCTTCAGATTTTCAAGTACCGTCAGGTTCGGGAAGATCCGCCGGCCCTCCGGCACCATCATAAGCCCCTTTGAAACGATATCCGCAGAATCCTTTCCCGTTATATCCTCACCCCTGAAGATCACCTTTCCGCCCTTAGGCTTTACAAGTCCCGATATGCTGCGGAGGGTGGAGCTCTTTCCGGCACCGTTTGCACCGATAAGGGTCACTATCTCGCCTTCATTTACTTCAAAGCTTATTCCCCGGACAGCTTCTATCCCGCCGTAGCTTACTTCCAGGTCTTCAATTTTCAAAACACATTCTGACATGATCTATTCTTCCTCACTGACACCCAGATAGGCCTCAATGACCCTCTGATCCGACTGTATCTCATCCGGAACACCTCTTGCTATCTCACTTCCGAAATCGATGACATAGATATAATCCGAGATGTTCATGACCAGATCCATATGGTGCTCGATAAGGAATACGGTCAGACTGTACTTCTCCCTGATCTCCTGAACAAAGTCCGCAAGTTCAATGGTTTCCTGGGGATTCATACCCGCAGCGGGCTCATCCAGTAATAGCAGGGTCGGATCCGTAGCGAGAGCCCTTGCGATCTCCAGTCTCCTCTGAAGCCCGTAGGGAAGGCTCACCGCCAGTTCGTCCTTATATGCGTCAAGGCCCTGCTCCTTAAGGAGCTCCATGGTCTCCTCCCTCATACGCTTTTCCTCCGGCATATTCCCCCGGAAGGTGGCAGAAAAAACATTCTGCTTCGCTCTCATATGCTTCGCGGTAAGAACATTCTCGAATACCGTCATGCTCTTCCAAAGCCTTATATTCTGGAACGTCCTCGCTATACCGAGCTTTGTTATCTCATCCGGAGTAGGGGAAAGTATACTCTGATCCTTGTACTTTTCTCCGTTGCTCCCCTTGTAATTCCTGGCATCCTTTCCTCTGGGGAAGGAACGCACCATGGGTTTCCCCATGAATTCGATGAGACCGTTGGTGGGCTGGTATACCCCGGTGATACAGTTAAAGGCAGTGGTCTTTCCCGCACCGTTTGGGCCGATAAGAGCAATGATCCTGTTCTCCGGCACATCGATGGAGAGATCGTTCACACTTACCACTCCTCCGAACTGCATGGTAACGTTTTCGATATGTAAAGCGATCTTTTCAGCTGCTTTATCGCTCATTTCCTGTCTATGCTGCTCCTTTCATTTTGTCATCAGCTGACCGTGATCTCAGTCCTTCTTCCCGTCAGCTTTCGGGTTCTTTTTCTTCCTGTTAAAGAGAGCCTCAAAATCTATCTCTCTGTTACCCATGATGCCCTGAGAGAAGAAAAGCACGATTATCATGATAACGACAGAGAATACCACCATTCTGAAGCCGTTCCTGAGAAGAGGCACCTTGAAGGAGCCGATATACTGCTCGCTGTCAAGGAATCTCAGCCACCATTCGGAACAGACCACATAGAGGAAGGTGGCTATAACGGAACCGGATACTGAACCTATACCTCCGATAACGACTATAAGAAGTATCTCGTAGGTCATTGTGGAGGTGAAGGCCTTGGCCTGTGCATTTGCCACATACATGGCAAACAATGCTCCACCCACTCCCGCGAAGAAGCTGGAAATGGTAAAGGAAAGCATCTTATGGGAAAAAAGCCTGATTCCCATGGCCTCAGCCGCGATCTCATCATCTCTTATGGCCACAAAGGCCCGTCCGTAGGAGGATCTGATGAGAAGGACTATAAGCGTGATGCAGGCCGTCGTTATAAGGAAAGGAACAAAGACAGAAAGTCTTAAGACCACTTCCCCGTTCGGTCCGGTGATATTAAAGCTGGTAAAGGTGGGAAAGCCCTTGATCATATTGGCCCCGTTGGTAATGGGTCCAAGGGTCTGCCACTGGAAAATAGCCCTCAGTATCTCTGCAAAACCAAGGGTCGCAATGGCAAGGTAGTCGCTCTTCAGCCTTAGTACCGGGAAGCCGATCAGAAAGGCAAAGAACGCAGCCACCGCTCCGGCGAGGATAATGGCGATGAGGCAGGCCAGTATAAGGGATATGGCATAGCCTGCTCCGCTTGCCCCGAATATTCCCTGAAACGCATCCAGCAGTGAAAACTGGAAAGCGCAGCCTCCGAAAAGGTAGTAAACCTGCTCCTTCATGGCTGAGGGTACCGTAAGTATGGCGTAGGTATAGGCTCCGAGAAGCATGAATCCGGCCTGTCCCAGGGAAAAGAGTCCCGTGAACCCGTTTAAGAGATTCATGGAAACCGCCACAAGTGAATAGACCGCAGCCTTTTTAAGAACCGTGAACAGGGGGCTCATGGGGTCAAATATCATTGGAAGCCCGGGAAAGATCCCCCTAATATTTTCAAGTAGGATTATAAAAGCAAATAATGCCAGAATGCCGATGATCTTCGGCATGACACTCTTTTTTTCAGACATCTTGGTCTCCTGATCCATCAAACTTTATCGGTAGCCGCCTCACCGAAAAGCCCCTGCGGCTTGAATACCAGAATAAGTATAAGCAGGGCAAAGGTAAAGGCGTCGGAAAAGACGGAAACATCCCAGGATGAGGGCAGACCCTTTATTATGGTCTCGCAGATCCCGATGATGAAAGCTCCTATTACAGCTCCGGGAATGGAGCCTATCCCTCCGAAAACAGCGGCTACAAAGGCCTTTAATCCCGGCATGGCGCCTGCCATTGGGGTTATGGCCGGATAATTCGTAAAAAACAGCACCGAACCTATGGCCGCAAGAGCGGACCCTATGATAAAGGTTACTGAAATAACCTGATTTTCCCTGATACCCATCAGGCGGCTGGTCTCAAAATCCTTTGAAACAGCCCTCATAGCCATTCCCACCTTGGTGCGGTTGATAAGGAGCGAAAGCAGCACCACAAGGGTCAGCACCAGTACTGGAGTGATTATCACCACCCACTTGGTCTGAGTGCCTGCCACATTCACCGTTCCCGAAAGAAAGGGAATGGTGGGATAGGTCATTGGCTGTCCTCCGGTAACGTAGGTGGCGGTATTCTGCAAGAGATAACTTACACCTATGGCGGAGATCATGACGGACATACGGGGAGCGTCACGAAGGGGTTTATATGCCACCCTTTCAATGGTAAAGCCCAGCACAACCGTAAGGATTATAACCAGAGGGATTGAAAGTGTGATGGGAAGCACCGCCGTAAAATATATCCCCATAAGACCTGCAACCATGAAAACATCTCCATGGGCAAAGTTGATGAGACGCAATATACCGTAGACCAGAGTGTATCCTATTGCGATAAGGGCGTACTGCCCTCCGACTGAAATGCCGGAAAGCAGTACGGAAATAACATATTCCATAATGAATTACCTTATTGTCAGTTGCTTGCGGAACCTGTCTGTACCTTTTCAAATGCCCAGGTGCCTGTAGCAGTATCGGCAGTCTTGATGTATGCGGTATCTCTTACGGCATCGCCAACGCTGTCAAAAGCGATGGAGCCTGAAACCCCGTCCCACTTAACAGAGGGAATGGCACCCTTGATAGCGCCCTTGTCTCCGCTTCCTGCTGCCTTGATGGCTTCAAGTGCCACATAGTATGCATCATAACCCATGGCTGTAACGGCTGAGATGGTGTCATTTCCGCCGTTTGCTGTCATGGCGTCGGAGTTGGAATTGATGTATTCCTTGATGCCCTTGTCAAACTTGTCGGAACCGCCCTCCTGATAGAAGGTTGAAACATAGAGCTGAAGGTTTGTATCCTTAGTGGCTTCAAGGACCATGTTGTCGTCAAGTGTATCCGAACCAAGGAAAGGTATCCCTATGTCAAGGGAAGCTGCCTGCTCCATGATCTGCTTTGCGTAGGCGATGGAAACGGGAGTAAA
>CADBTX010000054.1 GCA_902797705.1 uncultured Lachnospiraceae bacterium
AAATCTATTCCGTACCAGACTCCCTTGGCTTTCGGATCCCATATGGGAGAACGCTCTCCTGCCATATATGGAAGAAAGATGAGTCCGTCGGAACCCGGAGCCACCTTTTCAGCCAGCTCATTGAACTGTGCTACGTCGCTTAAGTTCCTCTCCTTTTCGAGGGTTCTCTCGTAGTCTCCGAAATTCGCGGTGATCCAGCGCATAACTCCAGCGCCGCCGGTGGTGCCGCCCTGAAGCAGCCACTTATCCGGGACCACATGGAAGCTTAAGATCAATGCGGGATCCGCTGCATAATGGTCCAGACAGATACTCATTCCTCCGGCCTGGCCGCCCTGTTCCTGGGTCTCACCGTCATTTAAGACGCCTGTGCCCAGGGTTCCGCAGGCTGCATCGAGGCCTCCCGCCACAACCGGGGTCCCTTCCTTTAATCCGGTAAGCTCCGCAGCTTCCCTTGTGACCTTTCCCACTACTTCGTGGCACGGATGGATCTCAGGAAGGAATTCCATGGGAATATCGAGATCCCTTGCCATATCCTTATCCCAGCTGCCCTTCCTCATGTCGAAGCAGGAAAAGCCGTAGCCCTGGGAAATATCCTGGGTTATGGCTCCCGTGAGCCTGTAAACGATAAAGCTGTTGGACTGGAGGATGTATCTGATCTTTCCGTATACCTCCGGATGATTCCTTTTATACCAGATGATCTTCGCCGTGCTGTAGCTTGGCTGAAGGCTGTTTCCGGACAGTTCAAATATCCTGTCCCCCTTATCCTTCCTGATCTCGGCACAGATATCCTCGGATCTCACGTCCATCCAGATCGGGGTGTTCATAAGGCACTTTCCGTCCTCATCCATGGCAATGGCCGACCAGCTCTGCCCGTCGGTTCCCACCCCCGCAATATCCGAGGGATCTACCCCGCTTTTTTCAATCAGCTTCTTTGTGCTCCTGCACACAGCTTCCCACCATTCGTCCGGGTTCTGCTCAGCCCATCCCTCTGACGGGTAATAGACCTTATATTCACCGGTCTCCGTGGCAACCACTGTGCCCTCCCTGTCAAAGAGGACTATCTTGCAAGAGCTGGTACCTATATCAATTCCCAAAAGATATGCCGCCATATTTCTCCTTCCGGTCTTCAGGCCTTTCCGTCACATCCGCAGACCTTCATCCTGTACTCTACCTGAGCTTTAACCGCCTTCATGGCAGCCTCTCCGATCTTCTTCGGATCGATTATGGAGCTGTCGCTGTCAAGAAGCTCTCTGGTAGCCTTAAGATAAGCCTGACGAAGCTCTGTCGCGAAGTTGACCTTGCACATTCCGCGCTTCACGCAGTCCTTTACGTCATCATCGGAAAGTCCCGACGAACCGTGGAGCACCAGAGGGATGCTTACTACTGCCTTCACCTCAGTGATCCGGGGCGTGTTCAGCACCGGCTTCTCCTTATAAACTCCGTGGGCCGTGCCTATTCCGATAGCCAGGGAATCCACATTGGTCTCCCGGACAAAGCGCTCCGCTTCCCCTGGATCTGTATAGGCAGATTCCTTTGACTCTGTATCGTCCTCTTTTCCTCCTACTTTTCCGAGTTCTGCTTCCACGGGAACGCCGCAGGCTCTTCCCACGTCCGCCACACTCTTTGACAGTGCTATATTTGCTTCAAGATCCAGCTTGGATCCGTCTATCATCACCGAACCGTAACCCACCTGAATGGCTTTTACTGCCATTTCAAAGCTGGAGCCGTGATCCAGATGGAGGCATACGGGAACGGTTGCCTTCTCGGCCTCTGCCTTTGTTATGGCGGCAAAGGTCTCAAGAGAAGCGTACTTTACGGTACCGGGAGTGGTCTGTATCATGACCGGGCTCCTTAATTCCTCCGCTGCCGCGATTATGGCTCTTATCATCTCCATATTTTCAGCATTGAAAGCACCTATGGCATATCCGCCCTTCTGGGCCTCTTTAAGCATTTCATAAGATGTTGTATACATGCATTCTCCTTTTAATACGCCGCGTATTCATAGTCACGCATATACTCGGCCGCGCCGGCCATGGCAAGTTCCTTCGGGTCTGCCTTGATCTCGCCTCTGCAGACTCTGTCATACTGCTTGGGCATATACTGGTGAAGTATGTTCATCGCCACAGGATATTTCCTTAAATTGGAAAACAGCTTTTCTATGGCCTTCTCCTGCTCTTCCCCGCCGATATAATATCTCGCTCTGTCGGAATAGCTGTACTTCCTCGCCAGCGCCTGCTGCTTCTCATCGCCGTGGTAGTGTTTTTTCCAGTTATCCGGGTTCTCCACCATGGCCTTCTCCAGAACCTCCATAAAGTGAGCCTGCTCAGCCTCCGGCACCAGCTCCTTCTCTATCATGGAAAGTGCAAAAAGCGCTTCCCTGAAGCCGAATGTTAGGGCGGGTCCCACCTTAAGGATGGCGATACCGTCTTCAACCATCTTCTTTAGGCACTCCGGCGTCTGGTAGTCCGTGGAATGACCTTCGAATACGATATCCGGATAATCCTTGAGTTTTCCGCAAAGATCCTTTGCGTTATCCCTGTCATAGTAGAATACCTGCTCGTCTCCGAATTCCACTCCGGGCTGTACCACAACTGCGATCACATCCTTGAAGGCGTCTCCTACTCCCGCTTTTTCAAAGCAGGCCTTATAAGTATCCACGGTGTCCGCAAAGGCTTCCTTCTTCGTCACTGCCAGGGAGTCCTCTTCCTCCTGGGAGCCGCCGGGGATAGGCACCTCCGAACCGATGATGAATACCGGCCTTACCGCATCCGGCTTCTCCGCCTTCAGATCCTCGTATGCCTTCATGCAGACCTTGTAGAGTCTTACTCCTCTTTCCGCTATCACTTCCGTGGAAAGCACGCCCTCCGGGTCATCCTTTACCTTCATACTGGTGTCCAGATGTATCTTTGTGAAGCCGGCCCTTGTGTAGGCGTAAACCAGATCCTCCGAGTTCTTCATGGCCTCGGCTTCAGGGAGAGACTGCCAGGTCAGGGGTCCGAGATGGTCCCCTCCCAGTATCAGCATGTCTTCGGAAACCCCTACGCTCTCAGCCAGTTCCTTGACATAGTTGTAGAAATCCGCAGGCTTCATGCCCGTATATCCGCCGAACTGGTTTACCTGGTTGGCAGTAGCCTCGATAAGGACCTGCTTGCCGGTTTCCTTTGCCCTTCTAAGGGCCGCCTCAAGCACATACTTATTCGCAGTGCAATATGAAGGGATCCCCTCAAGAGAACCCTTCTTTCTGTTTTCTATCATTTTCCGCAAAGGATGTATTGATGACATTTTCTCTTTTTACTCCTCTTTTATTATGACCCTGACTGCTTACTCCGCGTCCTTTACAACGCCCTTCTGTTCATGCCGCGGTCCTTGTCCGGCTCCGCGCCTTCTGGCTCATCCCGCAGCCTGTATGACTCATTCCGCGTCCTTTACAACGCCCTTCTGCAGCATCACATTTGCATATACTGCAGACTCTCCGCTGGCCACAACACAGTAAGCCTTCTTCTGTACTTCCTCATAAAACTTGAATCTCTCGATATGACCGATGGCCTTTTCTCCTCTTTCGTCATGCTTTGCAACGATCTTTGCGTACTCATCCCAGATGGGGGTTGCGATCTTGCCCACATCCTCAGGCATAAGTTCCATAAGGTTAACGGGATGCTCTACGTACGAATCAAGAGGCATCACCGTGAGGATCGCATCAAGAAGCTCAGGCACCCCGTGTCCGTCCGCTCTCAGAACGATCGCATTCTTTCCCATGGTCTCTGAGGGAAAATTACCATCTCCAATCACGATCACATCACTGTGTCCCATCTCGTTAAGAACCTTCAAAAGTTCGGGCGAAAGAATCTTCGGAATACCTTTAAGCATAATTTCCTCCTTGTAGATAGATAAAGTTGTTTTTTGTGATAACGTTTCACCCCGTGATTGCTTGACAGATCGGCGTCTTGTCCCCGCTTCCCGGCCTTATTTTGAGCGAAACGTTTCGTTCTGCAAAACATTATAATCACATTTTCCAAGAAATACAAGAGGGAATTTTCGCTGTTTGCTTTTCTGTATGAGGGAATTTTCGCTGTTTGCTTTTCTGTCCTGTCTCTTTCCCCTCTCCCTTTCGTTCTTCCGTCTTTCTCTTTCTTGTATGCTTTCTCTTACCCTCACACCCTTTCTCCCGGGGAAATACCTATAAGATCCTGCTTTTTCGTCTTTCTTATGGGCTTTCTCTTCCACTCACACCCTATCCCGAGGA
>CADBTX010000055.1 GCA_902797705.1 uncultured Lachnospiraceae bacterium
CGCTCCGCCCACAACCTTTTCTTCAAAGATGAAGGGCTTCTCCATATCTCCGCTGGGCTCAAAAATGATCTTAACATCACCGAACTGGCCATGTCCGCCGGTCTGCTTCTTATATCTGCCCTGTACATCAGACCTGCCCTTAATGGTCTCACGATAAGCAACCTTGGGAGTGGAAAGCTCTATCTGAACCTTGTACTCACTCTCCAGCTTAGCCTTTACAACGTCTATCTGCTGGTCGCCGATACCGTAGAGCAGTGTCTGGCGGTTAAGCGAATCATTCACGTTCTTTAAGGTAAGATCCTCAGCACACATCTTCGCAAGGGCCTGTGAGATCTTGTCCACATCAGCCTTACTTACAGGCCTGTAACGCACAGCCGTATAAGGTGTGGAGATCATAGGCTTTCCGAACCTTATGGCTGTTGACTTTGTTCCAAGGGAATCTCCGGTCTTGGTAACAGCCAGCTTCGCAAAAGCGCCGATGTCACCGGCATGGAGCTCCGAAATCTCGATAGCCTTATTTCCGCAAAGGGTGTAGAGTTTTCCAGTCTTCTCTTCCGTATCCTCATTTACGTTATACAGAGCATCTCCGCTCTTTATAACACCGGAGCAGACCTTGAAAAGAGAATACTTACCGATGAAGGGATCGATGATGGTCTTCCATACAATGGCGGTCTTCGGCTTTGAGAAGTCATAGTCAGCTTCAAAGATCTCGGAACTTGCAGTATCGATACCTGCCATTTTCCTTCCTTCGGGACTGGGAAGATACTTCACGCAGTCATCAAGAAGGGTGTATACGCCGCGGACAAGGGTATTGCTTCCCATGGTGATGGGAACGATGGTTCCGTCACAAACACTGGTGTGAAGCGCAGCTCTGATCTCGGCTTCGGAGAATGTATCTCCGCCGAAATACCTGTCCATAAACTCCTCGGATGTCTCTGCAACGGCTTCCATAAGGGAATCCCTGTATGTCTGGAGATTTTCCATGGAATACTCGGGGATCTCACACTCCTCGGCCTGACCCTTGTCATTCCAGCGGAAGGCCTTCTCAGCCACTACATTTACATATCCAACAAATTTCTCGTTTTCCCTGATGGGGAAATGGAAGGGTGCTATCTTTTTTCCGTAGAGGTCCGTAAGCTCCTCAAGAACATTCTTGAATGAAGAATTATCAATATCCATATTTGAAACATAGATCATTCTGGGAATATTGTATTTGTCGCAGAGATCCCATGCCTTCTTTGTTCCGGTCTCAACCCCTGCCTTTCCGTTTACGACGATGATGGCAGATGCTGCAGCAGTAGCCGCTTCTTCAACTTCTCCAACAAAATCAAAGAATCCGGGAGTATCCATGATGTTGAGCTTTGTATCCTCCCACTCAATGGGGATAAGGGATGTGCTTATGGAAAACTTCCTCTTCTGCTCTTCCTTGTCATAATCGCTGATGGTGTTTCCATCGTCGATGGTTCCCAGTCTCGTTGTAAGCCCCGAAAGATTAGCCATCGCTTCCACGAGGCTTGTCTTACCGGAGCCGCCGTGGCCCAGGAGCGCAATGTTACGGATCTTGTCTGTCGTGTAAACCTTCATACGGAAAATACCTCCAAAATTATTATTAGGATGCGCGAAATGTACCCCGCCGCGCACTTTCATAATATTCTACCAAAGAAATGTCATATTAACAATAGATTTTGGTGATTTTCAACGATAGAAAAGAGAGGGGAAAGAAGACAGAAAAAGAGGATGCAGTCATCCCATAAGACTGTCGAGATCCTTGTAAAAACCGGGATATGAAATGCCGACGCAGGCACTGTCCCTGATATCCACAGGCTGCACGCTCTCACTGATTAGAGCGGCAACAGAAAAACTCATGGCGATACGGTGATCCTTTGCGGTGTCTATTACCGCATGATGCAATGGACTTCCTCCGTGGATCACCATTCCGTCGTCCCGTGCCTCGGCAGAAGCCCCCATGGCATTGAGATTACCTACGGTAAGGCTTATCCTGTCGGATTCCTTGACTCTGAGCTCAGAAGCGTCCTTTATCACAGTATCTCCCTCTGCTCCGGCAGCAACAACTGCTATTAGCGGTATCTCATCGATAAGAGCGGGAATGATATCTCCGCCGATAGTGGTTCCTTTGAGCTCCGGAGAATAATTGACAAGAATGTCAGCACACTTTTCTCCGGTTTCATAACGCACGTTCTCAACAGTGATATCCGCCCCCATGTCCATAAAAACCTTAAGGATCCCGTCTCTTGTGGGATTGATACCCACATTCTTAAGCATAACCCGGGAGCCGGGAATTAAAAGAGCAGCTCCGATAAAAAATGCGGCGCTGGAAATATCCCCGGGAACTTTCACCGTCATGCCCTTAAGCTCCCGGCCCGGTCTTACCGATGTTCTGGTATCCTCTGCAGAACCGGCTGTAATATCTGCCCCAAAGGCCTTAAGCATGAGTTCCGTATGATTTCTGGAAAGAGAGGGTTCGATAACACTCGTTTCACCATCTGCGTAGAGACCGGATAAGAGAATGGCGGATTTCACCTGGGCCGAAGCAACCCTGGTCCGTATAACCCCGCCGTGAAGCTCCCCTTTGCCTATAACAAGAGGCAGACGGTCATCATCATTCATGGAAGCTATGGATGCCCCAAGTGTGGACAGGGGCTCGATCACTCTTTTCATGGGGCGCTTCGACAGCGACTCGTCCCCGATAAGCACTGTTTCAAAATCCTGTCCGGCAAGGATCCCCGAAATGAGCCTTGTGGTAGTACCGGAATTACCGCAGTCCAGGGAAGAGCCGGGCTTACTCAGGCCGTGGAGCCCTTTCCCGTGGATAAGGATAAAATCCCCTTCTCCGTCACTGCCCTCTTCTATCTCTATACCCATGGCCTTAAAGCAGTTCATGGTGGAGATACAGTCCGCACTCTTCAAAAAGCCCCTGACAACGGTGTCACCATTTGCCAGAGCCCCGAACATAATGCTCCTGTGGGATATGGACTTATCCCCCGGGACAACGATCTCGCCCCTCAGGGGTTTGGTTGCATGTGTTATCTTCATTGATCAGTTCCTGCTGAATATCTTATAGCCCTTCTCCATCAGATCCGCGATAGCAAGAGCCATGGACTCCCTGTCGTAAAACTCTATCCTGAGAGCACCTTCTTCATATATCCTGTTATGAACTATCCCGATATTCTTTAGAGAGATACCGTGGGAGGAAAGGATGGTGGCCACAATGGCAATGGCTCCGGGTTCATCCTCCACGTCAAGATGCATAACATACGATTTTTTTATAGGACCAAGCGGCGCATCCTGTACGGAATCCCTGTAATTCTTAGCATCCTCGAAGGTTTCCCTCAGTGTTTCCCCGTCCCCTTCACCTATGGAATCCCGGAGACTCTTCAACATATCTATATACTTGTCCATGAGCTCCAGCATATGCTCCGGATTCTCAAGACAGATCTGCTGCCACATCACGGGGTCGGAGGAAGCAATACGGGTGATATCCTTAAATCCTCCGGCTGCAATGGCCTTCATATACTGTTCCGGGGAATCCTCCTTTTCAACCAGCCTTACAAGCGTATAGGCGATCATATGGGGCACATGGCTGATGGCTGCAGTGACCCTGTCATGCATGGATGGCTGTAACACCAGCGGGATCGCCCCAAGATCCTTCACAAGCTTTTCATAGCGTTCGATATGCTCTTTGGAGGCATTCTCTCCGGGAGTCAGGATGTAGTAGGCATTCTCGATAAGATGGTCGCTGGAATTCTTATATCCGGATTTCTCGGAACCCGCCATGGGATGTCCTCCGATGAAAACCGCATCCTTCAGCTTCCCGGAAACCGCCTTATGTATCACGTTCTTCACCGAACCCACATCCGTAAGAATGGTGTTTTCCGTAAGATAGGGCTCCAGTTTTTTCAGATATCCGATATTGGTCTCCACGGGAGCACATAAAAAAATAAGATCGCAGTCCCTGAAGCTGTCATCCAGCTCCAGGGTACCGTGATCTATTATCCCTTCTTTAAGAGCAGCGTCCAATGTCCCACTGGACCTGTTAAGCGCTGTGATATATGCATCTGGAAAAACCCGGCGGATATTCTTTGCAATGGAACCGCCTATAAGCCCAAGGGCGATAAATCCAACCTTTAAGCTCACTTCTCCTCTTCATCCCTTCTGGATTCAACGTATGCCACGCTGGCAACCACTGCGATCATTATCCCAACGGCGATGAGCGCCATACAGACAAAAGCAGATAAAGCAACTACAACTCCGGTATTTAACATTTCTGAAACTCCTTATATCCTGAATCTACCCTATATATACCATCAAATTCAGTTCTTCTTCGTCTGGCCCATAAGGCTCGTAAGCTCGTCCCTCTCTTCTTCCTCGGTCTTCGGTATATTACCCTCCTTATCGGCATAGTCCTGATAAGTCTCATATACCGCTATCCTGCAGGAATCCGACTCCGGCATGCCAATAAATACGCCGCCGTAAATATGTCCGCCCTCCGTGTGGCTGACTCTTACCACATTGATAAAGGCAGGAATGATATCTCCTGTCCATATCTTGATGTTCGCCTTGTAGATGGTCCCGTTCTCCAGCTCCTGCTCGGAAATAAAACCGACTCCGGCAGTGGAGATATCAAGAACCTCCACGGGGATCCCGATGCCGTCAGCATCATCCACCCTTGTCATAAAAAGCTTGATACTAAGGGTATGTCTCTTGTACTTTCTTCTGTTCAGATCTATATCAGCCATAATGCCCTCCAAAAATAAAAAACCTTCGATGACTATTATATGCTATTAAAGTAAAAAGCACAAACCCCGTATTACAGGTCTTCAGATAATGAGCATGGCATCCCCGAAGGAAAAGAACCTGTAGCGCCTTTCAATGGCCTCATGGTACGCCTTAAGAACCCTGTCCCTCCCAGCTAGAGCGGATACCAGCATAAGCAGAGTGCTCTCCGGAAGGTGGAAATTGGTGATGAGACAGTCCAGGACCTTAAAATCATATCCGGGATAGATAAAGATATCCGTTTCCTCTCCTGATGTGGGAATCACCCTTCCGTTTTCATCGGCAGCGGACTCCACTGTCCTGCAGCTCGTGGTACCTACGCAGAATATCCTTCCCCCGGAAGCCTTTACGCCATTGATGGTATCTGCCGCCTCTTTTGAAACAACGTAGAACTCCTTATGCATGTGGTGGTCAAGCACGTTTTCCTCTTTCACCGGCCTGAAAGTCCCAAGCCCCACATGAAGAGTAACATACGCGATTTTTACCCCGGACTCCCTGATCTCATTCAGGAGTTCCTTTGTAAAATGCAGTCCGGCAGTAGGTGCAGCGGCGGATCCGTCATATTTTGCGTATACCGTGTTATACCTGTCCCTTTCCTTAAGCTTATGGGTTATATAGGGAGGAAGCGGCATTTCACCCAATCTGTCCAGTATCTCTTCGAAGATACCTTCAAACTCAAAGCGCACTATCCTGTTTCCCTCTTCAGCGAGGGAC
>CADBTX010000056.1 GCA_902797705.1 uncultured Lachnospiraceae bacterium
AGCTCGTCAATATTACGAATAACGGAGCAAGACCATAGTATAGAACGGCTTAGCGATAATATACAATATGACTTCAGAAAAAAAGAAAAGAACATATATCGCCATAGACTTAAAGTCCTTTTATGCATCGGTGGAAAGCAGCGAAATGGGCTATGATCCGCTGGATGTCTTTCTTTTGGTGGCTGACAGATCAAGAACCGAAAAGACCATCTGTCTCGCAGTATCCCCTGCCTTAAAATCCTTCGGTGTCCCGGGCCGCCCCCGTCTCTTTGAAGCTGAAGCAAAGGTAAAATTTATCAATAACGAAAGACTGAAACACGCTCCGGGCCATAAGTTCACCGGTTCCACCGTGAGTCTCAGGGAATTAAAGGAGCACCCGGAATACAGCCTGGATTTCATCACTGCCGTGCCTCGCATGGCCTTATACATGAATTACAGTTCCAGGATCTATGATATCTATCTGAAATACGTATCTCCCGATGATATCCATGTGTATTCCGTTGACGAGGTCTTCATGGATGTAACGGATTACCTGAAGATCTACGATACCACCCCCAGAGAACTTGCGATAAAAATGATACGTCATGTCCTCAGGGAGACCGGCATCACCGCCACTGCCGGTATCGGCACCAATCTCTATCTAAGTAAGATCGCCATGGACATCGTGGCAAAGCATATGCCTCCGGATGAAGACGGAGTAAGGCTCGCGGAACTCGATGAAATGAGCTACAGGAAAGAACTGTGGACCCATACTCCTCTGACTGATTTCTGGCGTATAGGCCATGGTATCTCTAAAAGGCTTGAAAATGCGGGCATTCATACCATGGGGGATATTGCACGCTGCTCCATAGGAAAAGAAAGCGATTACTATAACGAAGAGCTTTTGTATAAGCTTTTCGGCGTTAATGCCGAGCTTCTGATAGACCACGCCTGGGGTTATGAGCCCTGTGAGATAAAGGACATAAAGGCCTATAAGCCTGAAAATAATTCCATAAGCGAAGGTCAGGTGCTGCACCGCTTTTACACCATAGAAGAAGCAAGGCTCATAGTCAGGGAAATGACGGACGATCTCACTCTCCAGCTTGTGGAAAAAAAGCTCCTCACCGATCAGATAGTGCTGACCGTGGGCTATGATATAGAATGTCTGAAGGATCCTCTGATAATAAAAAAGTACAAAGGGCCTGTTGAAAGGGACTACTACGGCAGGCTCGTGCCAAAGCCCGCCCACGGCTCCATTAATCTGGGAGAATTCTCCTCTTCCACCAGACTCATAATTGAGAAAACCATGGAGCTTTATGACAGGATAATGACTCCGGGACTTCTGGTAAGAAGAATGTATGTGGTGGCAAACCATGTCCAATACGAGGAGGACCTTAAGAAAAAAGCCAAACCTGCCGAAGAATACGAGCAGCTGGATCTGTTCACGGACTACGAAGAGCGTGAAAGAGAAAGACAGGAAAAGGAGGTCTTTAAGAAAAAGGAAAAGGACCTCCAGGAAGCCGTGCTCTCCATAAAGAAAAAATACGGAAAAAATGCGCTGTTAAAGGGAATGAACCTTGTTTCCTACGGAACCATGAGAGACCGGAACAATGAAGTCGGGGGCCATAAGGCCTAAATAACGAGGAAAAAATGGATAAGGAATTGAGTACTTACAAGGATATCATAGATCTGCCCCATCCCGAGCCAAAGAACCATCCAAGGATGCCTATGGAGAACCGGGCTGCACAGTTCGCACCCTTTGCCGCACTTACGGGTTTCGGGGATCAGATAGAGGAAACGGAAAAAGCATCGGAAAAAGAAAGGAGCCGGTAGATCCGGCCCTTTTTAAGCAAATGAACTTATCCGTCATTTAATTCATCTAATGTTTTACCGTAGGCCGGCAGGAATTCACTGACAAAGTCCCTGACCTCCGGAAGTTCTTTTTCCAGATCGTAAACCTTTCTCCTTACGCTTTCCTCCGCAGTACGGAATTCGGTATTTCCCGCCTGTCCCTCCTCCATGCACTTGATCAGGGCAGAGAGCTTGTCTGCGGCCTTCACAAGACGCCGGAGATACAGATCCTCCGGATCAGAAGTATCCTTCTTAAAAATCCCGTTAAACTCATCTCTCAGATCTTCCGGAAGCTTGGATAAAAGCTTATCGTCTGCAATATGCTCCACGTCCTTATATGCAGCCCTTATCTCGGAATTATAGTATTTTACAGGGGTAGGCATATCTCCCGTAATGATCTCGGAAGCATCATGATAGATCCCCGCAAGAGCTGCCTTTCCCGTATCCATATTGTGACCATAGCGCCGATTCCCTATAACAGCAAGAACGTGGGCTATCATCGCAACCTCCAGGGAATGCTCGGAAAGAGTTTCTTCCCTGGAGTTACGCATGAGAGCCCACCTCTCAATGTACTTCATTCGGGAAATGGCTGCAAAGAAATTGTAGACCATTTATCATCCCTTAAAACTACTGATCAATTACTTAAAGAAGCTTATATCTCTGTTAAGCTGTTCTGCGATATCCTTCAGATCCTGTGCGGAATCCGCAAGGGTCTGTACGGTTGCGTTCAGCTCTTCCACAGAAGCAGAGGTTTCCTCGGAGGAAGCCGCATTTTCTTCGGATACTGCAGAAAGTCCGCTCATGGCATCGATAACACCGGCCTTGGAATCATCGCAGGCACTGGCATATCTGGTGATACCCTGAACCTCGGCAACTGTCGTGGTAATGCCGTTCAACAGATCATCGATGGCAACCGTGGTCTTCTCCATGATCTCCTTCTGATTCTTAACAGACTCCTGAACAACAGCAGCTTCTTCCACAGCGGCACCGGAATCCTGGATAAGCTTTTCCATGGTCTCCCGGATCTCCTTTGCGGAATTTGCGGAATCATCAGCCAGCTGTCTGATCTCGTCAGCCACAACGGCGAAGCCGCGTCCTGCCTCTCCGGCTCTCGCTGCCTCGATGGAAGCATTGAGGGAAAGGAGGTTGGTCTGTGCTGCGATATTATTGATGGCGTCAACCTTGGAATTGATCTCGTCAACCGCATTTCTTGTAGCCTGTATCTTTTCGGAAATGGAGGAAACAGACTCAGCCATCTCATCACTGGCCTTAACCAGGGTCTCGAGTGCTGCAGCGCTCTCCTTGGAGGTCTGATTCATGGAATCAACGGTCTTGCTAAGGGTTCCTGCACTTTCGGTAACGGATGCGATGGACTCACCCATATTTCCAACATTTTCTGTAGCCGACTGGATATCCTGAGCCTGTTGGGTAGCGCCGTTTGCCATTTCTCCAACAGCTGTGGAAACACCGTCTGTGGTAAGTGACATCTGAGAAGCAGCGTCAGCAAGAGTTGAACTGGAGTTTCCGACATTCTGGGCACCCATCTTGATCTCATTTACAATTCCCTCGAGAGTATCGATAAGACCGTTGGTATCTCTTATCATATCTCCCAGTTCATCATTTCTGTCGGTATATTTATCAGCCCTGACAAACTCACCGTTTCCAAGGTGTTCGATCACTTCAAGGTTGATCTTTACTACATCAGCAAGCTTACTTGCCAGGAAGTAAATGATCACAAGGGCGATGATGGAAAGGATAACACCTATGGCAACACACTTTAGTATGGTGGACGTGATGGACTTCTCCACAAGATCCTTCGGCTCACCGGCAAAGGCCATGTCGATACCGCCCTCGGCGTTGACTACAGGCACATAAGCCACGAAATACTGCCGGCCTGCCACATCCGTTCCCTTGGATGTAAAGGTCTGCTTTTTATTCATAACGGCATCTATAACTTCGTCAGCCGCAGGAGTTCCTATGGGTCTGGATCCGTCAGACTTTACAACGGAGGTAGCATATCTTTTTCCGTCAACGAACCAGGTATAATCGAATCCGGTCTCCTGCTTCATGCGGTCTTCAATGGAGTTGTCTCCCTCTTCCGCATTCTGAAGATTTCCGTAATCTCCGTAAAGATAAGCTGCGGCTCTGAGTGCATCGACAGCCTTATCTTCAAGAGCGGTCTTCATGGACAACGACATGATGATGAGGATTGCGATCCCAATGATGAGCATGGGAAGTGCCGCCTGCATCAGTAGTTGAAATTTGATCCCTATCCTTGCATTCTTTTTTTTCATTTAACATACCTCTCTTTATAAAGTGTTCCTGAAATCCCCTCTCAGGAAAGACATCATCCGTGACATCCTTTTGACATTATATCACAAAGTAACAGATATTTGTCTACATAATGCAATTTTTCTGTCTTTTTTGACGGAAAATATATGAGCATAACACAAAGATCGTTACCTTGCCGATTTAAGATATTTTGTCTTTCTCCTCTTTCTCCTGGGTTTCTGGCCAATTCCCTTCCTGTACTCATTTATCCGTTCCGCGATGGTACTGTAATCTCTTTCAAACAGTTCATCGCTTATCTGGCGGTTTAAGGTATCCTCTTCCACCGTGTCAAGTATCTTTTCCCTTACAAAGTCCTTGCTCCTGCCCTTGTAGGCCGGCATAAGGTTCAATTCCTGTATATGGGCCAGCTCCGGTCTCCAGAGGATGGACAGCTTGTTTTTTATCTCAAAATGCGGATTATCCTTAAAAGGTCTCAGGATATAGAAGTCGGGAAGCCCCTTTTCTTCGTCTATGGTGATGATACCCCAGTGATCCGGCACATGCTCCGAAATGCTCATTGCATGCTTCGATCCCACAGCCACCATATTGCGGTCGTAATATTTATCGTAATTCCTCACCTGCCCCTTTAGCCGCGTGTAACTGTCGGCGTCACTCTTTATCTCGATCCCGCAGAGCTTATCCTCCATTACCATGAGAACATCCGCTCTGGCGGTGCCGGTGATCTTCTCTTCAAAGATCCTTATCTTTCCGAAGTTTTCCTCCAGAAATTCAAAAAGGGGCTCTCTGATATCCTTATCGTAAAGCATTGTCATTCCTTAACGTAATAGTGCCTCGCAAGCCATTCGGAAAGCCCGTCGAGACCTGGATAAACGATACGTTCGCTGATATTAAGCTGATCAAGGAGATCCCTTACCTGCCAGCGGATCTCCTTCTTTATCACGTATCTCACGGTTTTTTCCGTGTGTTCTTTCAGGAAGGTCTCCACATCCTCCATTTCCATGGGCACTATGGAGAAAAAGGAATACTGGTTTATGATACGCTGCTCTATGGATGGGGGCTCCACGATAAGCAGGGCATTCCCCTTCATGTCAAGGTCGTATTCCTTCGGGCCGCTGCAGGCATTTTGCAGCATCTTCAGGGAAAAGACCGTAGTCTGCTCCTTTTTCATTATCTCCTGATACTTTTCCGGAAGCATCTCATGAAGCTCATCCACATCAACGGACCAGACCACCGCATCGTGCTTATCCATTCTGGAAAGATCGTGTTCACTCATGGCAAAGTGAAGGCTTGTCAAAGGAGAAAAGGACCAGTCCAAAAGCCTGGTGGGAAGGCCGTGATGCTGCCCGAGTATCATCTGCCTCCAGACACTGTCCTCTATTGAGGGATCCTCCAGAGCGGCATATTTTGTGAAATTGGAAAGGATGGCACTCTCCAGTATCCTCCGCTTATCCTTGCAGACCCTGCGGAGTGAAGTCACTATCTTATATCCGGAATCCGGCATTCCGCGGTAGACCTTGAGGGAACGGTATCTGTCCAGGTCAGGCCTGTATCTCTGCTCCGTAAGAAGGCTGGATATCCCGAAAATATCATCAATCTCAACTGTCTTATACATTTATCCCCCCGGAAATAAAGATCAGTTTTCAAGTATCTGTTTAAGCTTATTCTCCACGTTCCACTCATTTGGCACAAAGTACGGAACGATCTGAATTTGATCAAAAGTACTTTATGACATCCTTAATATTATGATATCAGGGTCATAAGTCCGAACCCATTTCGTGCTTGCACGAAAGTGGGTGAGAGACTTAATGACCCGCCCCACATTGAGCGCG
>CADBTX010000057.1 GCA_902797705.1 uncultured Lachnospiraceae bacterium
CTTGAACTTCAGGACCATGGAATAAAGGAGCAGCAGTTTGTGGACCAGACCCTTATCTCAATGTCAAGGAAACTTGATATTCCTTTGGTCTGCACAAACGACTGCCATTACACATACGACACGGATGCGGAGCCCCACGATATCCTTCTCTGTCTTCAGACGGGAAAGAAATTAAGTGACAGTGACCGCATGAGATATGAGGGCGGGCAGTATTATGTGAAATCCGAAGAGGAGATGAGAAGCCTCTTCTCCTATATCCCGGAGGCTCTTGACAATACCGCCATGATCGCGGAGCGCTGCAAGGTGGATATAGAATTTCACAATACAAAACTGCCGCATTTTGAGGTGCCCCAGGGCTTTGGAGGTTCCAGGGATTATCTCATACACCTCTGCAACGAGGGTTTTAAGGAGAGATACCCGGATGACGACGGAAGCCTTCATAAGAGGATGATGTACGAGCTCTCCGTCATAGAGACCATGGGCTTCGTGGATTATTTCCTCATAGTCTGGGACTATATCAATTACGCGAAGGAGCACGACATTCCCGTGGGACCGGGAAGAGGCTCTGCAGCTGGC
Source organism: uncultured Lachnospiraceae bacterium (assembly GCA_902797705.1). GTDB lineage: Bacteria > Bacillota > Clostridia > Lachnospirales > Lachnospiraceae > NK4A144. The sequence goes on from CADBTX010000057.1 coordinate 577, forward strand.
AGCCTGGTGTCATACGCTCTTAAGATAACAGACATAGATCCCGTGAAGTATGACCTTCTCTTTGAAAGATTCCTTAATCCGGAGAGGGTGTCCATGCCCGATATTGACGTGGACTTTGCCTATGAAAAGAGACAGGATGTCATAGACTATGTTGTGGAAAAGTACGGCCGCTCCAAATGTGTGCAGATCGTGACCTTCGGTACGCTGGCAGCCAAGGGTGTCATAAGGGATGTGACAAGAGTCATGGATCTCCCCTATGCCTTCGGTGATAACCTGTCAAAGATGGTGCCGAATGAACTTAATATCACCCTGAAGAAGGCGCTGGAAGAGAATAATGATCTGAAGAGGCTATACGAATCCGATGATGAGGTAAAGCGTGTCATCGATATGAGCATGAAGCTGGAAGGGCTTCCGAGGCATACCTCCATGCACGCAGCGGGAATACTCATAACTCCCGAGGACGCAGATAATTACGTGCCCCTGTCAAGGGGCTCCAACGGTGAAGTCACTACCCAGTTTACCATGACCACCCTGGAGGAACTGGGGCTTCTGAAAATGGACTTCCTTGGCCTCAGGACCCTTACTGTCATACAGAACGCCGTGTCTTTCATCAATGAACGTCATAATGAGAAACTGGATATCCGGAGGATAGATTATGATGATGAAAAGACCCTAAAGTTTATCTCCACCGGGGAAACGGACGGCATCTTCCAGCTGGAGTCCGGAGGGATGCAGCGCTTTATGAAGGATCTTTCCCCGGAAAAGCTGGAGGATATAATAGCCGGGATAGCTCTTTACAGGCCGGGTCCCATGGACTTTATCCCACGTTATATCGCTGGGAAAAAGAATAAAGACAATGTCCGCTATATATGTCCGGAGCTGGAACCCATACTAAATCCCACCTACGGCTGTATAGTCTACCAGGAGCAGGTCATGCAGATCTTCAGGGATCTGGCAGGGTACTCTCTTGGGGCTGCGGATATCATCCGGCGTGCCATGAGTAAGAAAAAGCAGAAGGTCATAGATGAGAACCGGGATATCTTTGTATACGGCGGAGAAATGAAGGTCAGGGACTCGGTGCAGAAGATCCCGGGATGTATTGCAAAGGGCATAAGCGAAGAGGCAGCCCTTGAGATCTATGCCAGCATGAATGATTTCGCGAAGTACGCCTTTAATAAATCCCATGCCGCATGCTATGCCTACATCACCATGCAGACAGCCTTCCTTAAGTGCTACTACCCTGTGGAATTCATGGCGAGCCTGATGACCTCGGTGCTGGACAATACGCCGAAGCTTTCAGGTTACATGCTATCTGCCAGATCAATGGGGATAAAACTCCTGCCTCCCGACATAAATAAGGCGGTATCCGGGTTCTCTCCCGCGGGAGAAAAGGAGATACGCTACGGGCTTTCCGCCATAAAGGCAGTGGGAGTTCCGGTGATTCGCGCCGTTGAGAGGGAAAGGAGCGAAAACGGAGAGTTTGTTTCTTTCACTGATTTCATTAACCGCATGGCGGGCACAGAGGTAAATAAGAGGACCATAGAAGCCTTTATAAAGGCCGGGGTATTTGATTCCTTTAAGGGGAACAGACGCCAGTATATGGACGTCTATGAAGGCATGCTGGAGAATGCCGTGCGGGCAAAGAAGGACAGTATTGCCGGACAGATGTCGATATTCGATATGCTCGGTGATGAGGAGGAAAATGATCCCAGAGAGGATATACTTCCGGAAGCGGATGAGTTCCCGGAGGAGTTAAAGCTGGCGTTTGAAAAGGAAGTGCTTGGTATCTACCTTACGGGGCATCCCCTTATGGAATATACTGATATGCTTAAAAAACATACCAGTGCCGTGAGCACCGATTTTTCACTTAATCCGGAGACCAATACCATCGGTGTGGCCGAGGGAAAAACAGTGGTGATAGGAGGGATGATCTCCTCCTTAAGGAGAAGACAGACCAGGTCCGGGGACACCATGGCGGTACTCATGCTGGAGGATATGCTGGGTACAGTAGAGTGCATCGCCTGGCCAAGAGTATATTCAAAGTACTCGGGCCTCCTGATGGAGGACTCCAAAGTCCTGTTAAAAGGCAGGGTGAAGGCGGATGATGAAAAAGACGGACAGCTCATGATAGATGAGGTCAGATCCTTTTTGGAGGTGGGGAAGGATCTATATATCCGTTTTGCGGACATGGAGGACTACAGGAATAAAACCCCGGAACTGGACAGGATCATCGCTTCTTCAGAGGGCCGTGACAGGGTGATAATATACCTGGACCGGGAAAAAAAGCAGAAGATACTGCCCTCATCCCGGAATGTTGAAGGGGATGAAGAACTTCTTTATGCCTTAAAAACAGCCTTTGGAGAGGAAAACGTCCGTATAAAAACGTGAAAACTTGAAAAAAAGCAGCACATCTAATATAATTCCAATGTTAAAAAGTTCGAAACCGTCAATATATATGATTTAGGAGAAAAAAATGTCCAAAGCAGATAAACCCATAAAGACCATAGCAGTACTTACCAGCGGAGGCGATGCCCCGGGAATGAACGCAGCTATCCGTGCTGTTGCTAGAAAGGCCATAAAGAACGGCCTGAAGGTAATGGGTATAGATAAGGGATATCAGGGTCTTTTAAATAAAGAGATAAGAGAACTGAGCGCAAAGGATGTGTCGGATTCCATCCAGAGAGGCGGCACCATATTAAAGACCGCAAGATCCGAAGAATTCTCCACAGTTGAGGGACAGGCAAAGGGAGCAAAGATCTTAAGGGAATTCGGGATCGACGCAGTGGTTGTAATAGGAGGAGACGGTTCCTATAAGGGAGCGCTGGGACTTTCACATCAGGGAATAGGAGTTATCGGAATACCCGGAACCATTGACCTTGATATCGCCAGCACCGATTACACCATAGGCTTTGACACTGCCATAAATACCGCTATGGAAGCTATAGACAAGGTACGTGACACCTCTTCCTCACATGAAAGATGTTCCATCATAGAGGTTATGGGAAGGAGAGCCGGATATATCGCACTCTGGTGCGGTGTGGCCAGCGGAGCCGAGGAGATCCTTCTTCCCGAGAAATACGATTTTGACGAGCAGAAGATAATCAATCACATAGTGGAGACCAGAAAGCTTGGAAAGACCCACTTCCTTATAGTAAATGCAGAGGGAGTAGGACATTCGGTATCAATGGCGAGACGTATCGAGGCAGCCACGGGAATGGAGACCAGAGCGACCATCCTTGGATACATGCAGCGTGGCGGATCCCCCACCTGTAAGGACAGATTCTATGCATCCATAATGGGGGCGGTAGCTGCAGATCTTCTTAAGGAAGGGATTATAAACAGGGTCATCGGACATAAGGGCGGAGAGTTCACCGATATGGACATAGATGAAGCCCTTGCCATGAAGAAGGACATCCCTGAGTATTACGTAGAAATAGCAGAGGCATTGGCCAGATAAATTGATAACATCAATATCCAATCCGAAACTGAAAAATGTCCGGGAGCTTATGGAGAAGTCCCGGGAACGGAAAAAGGCGGGTGCTTTCGTTATCGAAGGCATCCGCATGTTTAATGAAACACCTGACGATCTTCTTCTTGATACCTTTGTAAGTGAAAGCTTCCGCAGGGGTAATCCCGGGATACCGGGAGAGGTGGTGAGCGACGGGATATTTAAGAGGCTTTCGGACACCAGGACTCCACAGGGGATAATGGCGGTGGTGAAAAAGCCCGATCATGATGAGGAGAGGATCTTTGATGCGGATAAAGGACTCTTCCTGGTGCTGGAAGGCATACAGGATCCCGGGAATCTCGGAACCATGGTGCGGACCGGGGAGGCGGCCGGTGTCAGCGGTATCATAATGGACAGGGACACTGCGGATCTCTATTCTCCGAAGGTGGTGAGAGCCACCATGGGTTCGGTTTACAGGGTGCCCTGCATTCATACGGAGGACCTCCCTTCCATGGTAAAGGGCATGAAGGAAAAAGGGATCAGGATATATGCCGCGGACCTTAAGGGAGAGATGTTTTTCCACGAGACGGATTACGCGGAAAAGACCGCATTCCTCATAGGAAATGAGGGGTCGGGGCTCAGTGAAGAAATGCGCTCCCTTGCGGATACGAGGATAAAGATCCCCATGGATGGAAAGACAGAGTCCCTGAACGCTGCAGTGGCAGCGGCTATACTCATGTACAGCTACAAGGTGGATAAAGCAGCAAAGTAAAGGTGAAACAGGCACCGGTGTCCCGCAGGCAGCCACCGGTGGGCAAAGGGCCTGCAGTTAGGAAAAGATCATGACAAAACTACAGAATCGTAACTTTCTCACACTTAAGGATTTCACCCCGGATGAGATCAGGTATCTCCTGGATCTGGCGGCAAAATTCAAGAAAATGAAAAAAGAGGGCGTGAGCCATGACGGATTAAGGGGAAAGAACGTTGCTCTGATATTTGAAAAGACCAGCACAAGGACCAGATGCTCCTTTGAGGTTGCGGCCTATGATCTGGGAATGAACTGTACCTATCTCGACAATTCCGGATCCCAGTTAGGGAAAAAGGAAAGCGTGGAGGATACGGCATCGGTACTTGGCCGTATGTACGACGGCATAGAATACAGGGGATACGGACAGGAAAGGGTGGAAACTCTTGCGGAGTATTCAAAGGTACCTACCTGGAACGGTCTCACGGACGAATACCATCCCACCCAGATACTGGCAGACATGCTCACCATACGGGAATATTTCGGGGATGAAAAGGGAAAGAAACTGGTGTATATGGGAGACGCCCGTTTCAATATGGGTAATTCCCTGATGATAGGATGTGCAAAGCTGGGACTTGATTTTGTGGCCTGCGCTCCGGAGAAGTACTAC
>CADBTX010000058.1 GCA_902797705.1 uncultured Lachnospiraceae bacterium
ATATTGGAGGTCAGTATAATAAAAAGCCCTCGAAATATTCCAGGGAAATGGCCGGGTATTTAAGAAAAAAAGGTATAAATCTGATAATAGGAAATCATGAGCATGTAATTCACGAAGCAGATATTACGCATATAGATGATAACAGTCTAACGGTATATTGCCTTGGGAATTTCATCAGTACTTCCGGTGTTCTGGAGACTCCATATACTAAGGATGCCGAATACTCTATTCTTCTGCATGTTCTGATAGATACTTTAACGAAGAAAATAAAGGGGGCTACATATAATGTCCTTACTATAGAAAAGGATCCAAATGGAGGAGTACGTACGGTAAATTCTTATGACAGATTGATAAAAGAACATGATCCGGAAAAGAAAGGAAAAATGATCGATAAGATATTGTCCAAGGCCTGTGTTTTTTCTGGAACCATGCCAAATGAGCCGCAGGTGGAATACCGTTTATTTTGAGATAACTTTATTTGATGAAAAAACAGGGATGCATGATAGAATTTAAGCGTCTGTAAACGCTGGACCGGGTGTTACCTTTGGAGCATGAGGATATATGGAAAAACAACCATATCATGAGTGGGAGATAAAACATGATCTCCAGATAAAAAATGTAGATGGCTTTCAGTATTGGAACTATATGAGGCGGGATATGACAATGTCATTTAAGGATGAGTATGCCAGTCTGGAGCCGGCGTTTTACGCGGAAATGAAGGAACAGGGCAGAGAGGGTTTGCTGCTCAAACTGAAAAAAGCCATGCTCCTTCTTATTCCCGATACCGGAAGCGGGGCAGTGAAAAGCGACTGCCTTTTTCTCTGCCATTCGAGAAGGCAGGAGATAGACGGAAAGATGGTCAGCATCTATTCGGATTATGTGGCTGACAGATTCCCGGGGTCCGTGACACTGCAAAGGTCGGGCCTTGGAAAATATAAGCAGGATCGGATCTACAGCAGGAATCTTTATTTTCTCGATAAGATATCCGTAAAGAGTTATATCTACAGGTATCATATGGAACTGTTCAAAAGGGGTGAATACCGCAGGGTGAGGGAGCAGGTCTACAGTGAAATGGAGGAGCCCTTCAGGGATCTCTCGGAAAACTACGGCCTTCATCCGGATCCCGACGCCTTTGCGGACCGGGTGACCATACTCTATTATCTGTATAAATACCGCCGTCCAAGGCTTGAAAAGCTTTTGAAGAAGATATCTCCCAGGGTGATAGTGGAGGTAGTGGGATTAAGCTTTGACGCAAAGATAATAAACGAGCTTTCTTATGATCTCGGCATAGAGACCATAGAACTTCAGCATGGGACAGGGGGGTTAAGCTTAAATTATCCGGAAGGAATAGTCATGAAGCAGTTCGTGAAATGGTACTTCGCCTTTGGGGATTTCTGGAAGGCTGAGATGAAGCCTCCCATCCCTTCCGATCATGTGATCTCAGCAGGATTTCCCTATCACGATATGGAGATGGAGGCTTATCCTCCTGAAAAGCGTGAGTCCGGCAAAAACACAGTGATCTTCTTATCCAGCAGAAAGTATGGAAAAGAACTGTCCGAGGTGGCGGCGGAGCTAAAAAAACTGAGACCGGAAACAAAGGTGATCTTTAAGCTCCACCCCAGAGAGTACGGAGAATATAAGGAAAAGTATACCGCCTTAAGGGATGTTGATCTGGAAGTGGTTGATGACAATAAGACGCCGCTTTATGCCCTGTTTTCCCGTTGCAGTATGCAGGTAGGAGTGGAATCCACCGCTATCTACGAGGGAATGGGCTTTGGCCTCAAAACCTTCATATGGGATATCCCCAGGGCTGCAGCAATGAGGGCTCTGGTGAACAGCGGTTCCGCAACACTTTTTCAAGATGCAAAGGAACTGTCCTCCCTTATGGAAAGAGGAGAGGGAGAAGGAACGGGATATGATTCTGACAGCATCTGGAAAAAGGACAGTCTCAATACGATAGAGCGGGAAATACGGAGGATCGGAGGTCTTGCCCCCTCGACCTAATTATGATATGGTGTCGAAGAGTCAGGGGGATAAAAATGAGCCGATTTTTCAGTAATAAATATGATGAGTTTTTTGACTTCAGGCTGGCGGATATCAGAGATGTAGAAGCCATAATGAAGTTTCTCGGTGAAGAGTGGAAGAAGGATCACATTTTATCCCGGAACAGGGAGCTTTTCCTTTGGCAGCACGGAAACAGCGAGTACGGGGATAATGAGACCATCAATGTATACCTTATGACGGATAAGAGCGGTAATATCGTCGGATTAAACGGATTTGTGCAATACTCCGACAAGCCGCTCTTAAGATATGTTTCAAGCTGTATCACAAAGGTCAGGTCCGATATAAAGATCCCGATGTCCGGGATCGAGCTTGTAAGGCGTTTTAAGGAGGCGGTTCCCGCAAACGCCTATTACAGTTCCGGCACCAGTGAGAACATGCTCCCTATAGGAAAAAACGTTTTCCATTACACTGTGGGCGTTATGCAGCAGTATTATATCCTGAATCCCTCCCTGAAGAAATTTAAAATAGCGGGCGTTATAGATGCTGACCCGGAACCTCCTTATGAAGAGGGAAGAGCCGTATTTGAGAAGGCGGATTTTAAGACTCTTTCTGACAGATTCGATTTTGACGTCAAATACTTTAATCAGGCCTACAAGAGCCCGGAATTCATTGAGAAGAGATATTTCCGCCACCCGGTATACCGTTACGAGGCCTTCGGCGTAAGATTAAAGGAAGAAGAGCGCTACGGAGGAGTCCTTATCGGACGTGAGATCAGGGTGGAAGATGCCGGGATATTCCGTTTTGTAGACTATCTCGGTGACATAGGTCTCTTAAGCGAGACAGGCGGCGCCGTCAGGGCGCTTATAAAGGACAGGGGATATGAATATGCGGATCTTACGGCTGCGGACATACCTTCCGACATCATGAAGAGAGCCGGTTTCCGCCGTCTTAAAAAGGATGACGAAAATATCATTCCCATGCATTTTGAGCCCTTTGAAAAGAAGAATGTCTATGTCCGCTATCAGAAGAGCAACCCGGATATCACCATATTTAAGGCGGACGGGGATCAGGACAGACCCAATTTTATGTAAACCAAATAAGGAAGTTAAGTCATGCAGAATATTGCCTTTTGGGGTTCAAAGAATACAGGACGTTTCATACTTAAGTCCTGCCCCGAAGATATCAATGTAAAATATTTTCTGGTAGATAACGGAGAGGAACCGTTAAAGCCGTCAAAGGAAGGAAAGGTGCCGGTCATTTCCCTTACGGAGCTTAAGGAAAAGTTCCGGGAGGGGGAGATAGACTCCGTATATATCTATACTTATACGAGGTACACTCTTTCCGGCATAATAAGAAAGCTTAAAGGCGCCGGTATAGATCATATCGGGGTCTTCAGACACAGGGTCGGTCTGGGAGAGAAGCTGGACTGGACAGATGTGGTCTTTTTGGATGAACTTGGAAAGCCCTTCCTTCCCTATCTCCAGATCAATATCGTGGACGGCTGCAACCTGAACTGCAAGGGCTGCGCCCATTTTGCAAATCTTTTTGACGTATCGGATATAACCCCCCTTTCGGAATTCAGAAAGGATCTGGAGTTCCTGTCGGAGAGGGTCCATATTTTCGAACTCAGAATGATGGGGGGAGAGCCTCTTCTCAATAAGGATGTTATAAGATATATAGAGACCGCAAGGGAACTTCTTCCCGATACGGATCTCCGGCTTGTGACCAATGGGATACTGCTCTTAAAACAGCCGGAGGAGTTCTTTGACTCTGTGAAGAAGAATAAGGTAACACTTGATATCTCCGGATACAAGCCGATACTGCCTTATCAGGATAAGATCACGTCTCTCTTAAAGGAGTATGAGATCCCCTATGTCATGACCCTGAATATAGGTAAATTCTATAAGACCATTAATATCAAAGGTGACTCCGATGAAGACAGGGCCTATGAAATGTGTGCCCAGAGCTATTGTACCCATTTAAGAAGGGGGAAGCTCTATATATGTCCCATGGAGGCACTGTTTTACAGATATGTGGAGCACTTTGACATAAAGGATTTCAGTCTTGATCCTAAGGAATTCGGCATAGATATTTATGACAGCTCACTGGATTTTGACACTGTTTTTCAGAAGCTTTCCGAGAGCGTTCCCCTTTGCAGGTACTGCATGGAGAGCGGGGATGAGCTCTTCGACTGGGCTGTCCGTGAGGATCCGGAGAAGGAAGACTGGATCGCGGGATTAAAATAACAACTGTGACCATTCGATGGAGATCAGTCAGAAAGGTATTATGATGGCGAAAAAGAATATTCCCGATATAAAGGTGGCTGTTGTGGCAGTGAGCAGGAACTGCTTTCCGGAAGCCCTCAGTGTGGGCAGAAGGAAAGCCCTGATAAAGGCCTATACGGAAAAATACGGGGAGGATGAGATCTATGAGTGCCCCATATGTATTGTGGAGAGTGAGATCCACATGACAAGGGCTCTCAAGGATATTGAAAAGGCAGGCTGTAACGCCCTCTGTGTATATCTCGGGAATTTCGGCCCCGAGATCGCAGAGACCATGCTGGCGGAAGAGTTTAACGGCCCCGTTATGTTCATAGCGGCGGCGGAGGAAAGTAAAGAAGATCTTCTGGACGGCAGAGGTGACGCATACTGCGGGATGCTGAACGCAAGCTACAGCCTGGGTTTAAGAGGAGTGAGGGCGTATATACCGGCTAAGCCCGTGGCCACTGCCGAAAAGTGCGCCGGGATGATCCATGATTTTATCCCGATTGCCAGAGCCATGGTGGGACTTCATTCACTTAAGATAATAACCTTTGGTCCCAGACCCTCCAATTTCATTGCATGTAATGCGCCAATAAAGCCCTTATATGATCTTGGAGTGGAGATCGAGGAAAATTCCGAGCTGGATCTATTTGAATCCTTTAACCGTCATGAGGGTGATCAGAGGATAGAGGCACTCTCCCGGGAAATGGCTGAGGAGCTTAACAGCGGAAACACCATGCCCTCCCTCCTTCCAAAGCTCGCTCAATATGAGCTTACACTTAAGGACTGGGTAAGGACCCATAAGGGTAAGGCAAAGTACGTTGCCATTGCGGGGAAGTGCTGGCCTGCTTTCCAGACCTCATTCGGCTTTGTGCCCTGCTATGTGAACAGCAGGCTTACGGCAGCGGGCATTCCCGTATCCTGTGAGGTGGATGTTTTCGGAGCTCTCTCCGAGTACATTGGAGCCTGCATCTCTGAAGAGCCGGTGACCCTTCTTGACATCAATAATACAGTGCCTCAGGATATGTATGATGAGAGCATTAAGGATAAGGATTTTGATGGAGTATACTTCAGCCCCGATGATGTCTTTATGAGCTTTCACTGCGGAAATACCGCCTGCTGCAAGCTGGTGAAGCCACAGATGAAGAATCAGCGCATAATGGCGAGATCGCTTCCTGAGGAGGTAACGGGAGGCACCCTGGAAGGAGATCTGATGCCGGGAGATACCACTATCTTCAGGCTTCAGGGGACTGCGGACTCACGTATTCAGGCCTATATGGCAGAGGGAAAGATACTTCCTGTAAAGACCAGGTCCTTTGGAAGCATAGGAGTATTCGGCATAAAGGATATGTCAAGGTTCTACAGGCACGTTCTCATAGAGAAGCACTATCCCCATCACGCCGCCATACTTTTCGGGCATTACGGCAGGACCCTTTATGAGATATTCAGGTATGCGGGGGTTCCTGTTCAGGACATCGACACAAACAGAAGGAAGGATTTTTATTATCTCACTGAAAATCCTTATGAAGAAGAGGAGAATAACTGATATGGAAGAAAAGAAATATGAGCCGATCTACAATATCGGTGCCTATGAGATACAGAAGTACCAGCAGAACAGGTATCCGCTGTTCTTCCTGGACGTGGTGGAGGAAGCGATCCCCGGAAAATACGTAAGGGCAAAAAAGAATTTCACCTATGACGAATGGTATTTCCCGGCACACTTTGAGGACGAGCCCAATGTCCCCGGTTTTATCCAGATGGAGATCCTTGCCCAGACCTTTATCATGACCTTTCTGACCATTCCGGAGCACAAGGGAAAGAAGACCGCATTCCTGAACGTGGACAATCTCCGTATGAGACAGAAGATTGTTCCCGGAGATACCCTTATAATCGAAGCGGAGCTTAAAAGCTTCAGAAGGGGTGTGGCATCGGGACATGTTGAGGCAAAACTGAACGGAGAATACGCGCTGTCTGCCGATCTTAGGATAGCCCTTCCCGATATCATGAGGCAGTATATACCGGAGAAAAAAGATGCCAGCAAATCCTGAAGAGATAAGACAGCATGCCGTAAATATCAGACGGCACATACTTGATATGGGACATCACGCAGGTGCCCATGCCGCTCACATGGGCGGGGCCCTTTCCATTGCGGATCTTATGGCCGTGCTCTACTTTGATGTGATGAACACGGCTCAAAAGGGCATGGCTTCCGAGGAAAGGGACCGCTGTATTTTAAGTAAGGGCCACGCTTCCCTTGGACTGTACGGGGCCCTTGTAGAGGCGGGTCTCATGGACAGTGCCCTTAAGGAGACCTTTGAGGATGACGAGAGCGTGTTGTTAGGCCATCCTGTAAAGAACCGTTCTCTGGGCATAGAGTTTACCAACGGATCCCTGGGGATGGGGCTTTCCCTGGGTATCGGAGTTGCCATAGCCTGCAGGAAGAAGGGGATAGATAACCGTGTATTCGTGATCCTTGGAGACGGGGAATGCAATGAAGGCTCTGTATGGGAAGGCTTTATGTCAGCGGCTTCCTACGGCCTTTCGAATCTCACGGCCATTATAGACGTGAACGGTTTCCAGTTAAGCGGTTCCACGGAGGAAGTGATGAAGCCCGGAAGCTTTGTGAAAAAACTGGAGGCCTTTGACTGGAAGGTGCGGGAGGTGGACGGTCATGACGTGGCTGCCCTGTCGGAAGCGCTTCATGATACGGACGGGGAACGGCCATGCGCAGTCATCATGCATACCGTAAAGGGAAAGGGCTTTTCCTTCTCTGAAAATGATAACAGCTGGCACCATGCCATAGTCACAGCCTCCGCATATGAGACCGGACTGAAGGAACTGGGGGTCAAGGATGCCTGAGTATATTAAGAAAAATTTCAGACGCTGGTCCATTATGGGTGAACGCCCTTCTTTCGGATTTGCGGTTTCGGAACTTGCAAAGGAAGATGACAGTGTTATGGTGGTGGCTGCCGATGTAGTAAATTCCGCCGGTCTTGACCGGATGAGGAATGAGATGCCGGAGAGGGTGATAAATACCGGTATCGCCGAGCAGAACATGATGGGTATAGCCACAGGTCTTGCCAGCGAGGGATATACTGTTTTCACCACATCCTTTGCGCCCTTTCAGGCAATGAGATGTTTAGAGCAGATAAGGGTCAATCAGGGATACATGGGACAGAAGCTCATAATGGCGGGACTCGCTTCGGGAGTGGCTTACGGTGAACTTGGATTCACCCATTGCTGCATCGAGGATGTTGCGCTCTTAAGGTCCATTCCGAATATTGCGGTGGTGGTGCCTGCCGACTGCACAGAGACTGTTAAACTCACCTTTGCCGCGGCGGCATACGACGGACCGGTCTATATCAGGCTCATGGATAAGACTAACGTTCCAATGGTGTATAATGAGGATTATGAGCTTCAGATAGGCAGGGCTGTTCCCCTTCTGGAGGGAGGAGAGCTGGCTCTCATTGCAAACGGCCCCATGGTATACCAGGCGCTTCAGGCCGCAAAGAGATGGAATGAGGAGAACGGAATAAAGGCCTCGGTCTATGACATGCACACCGTAAAGCCGCTGGACAGCGAGCTTCTTGATAGATTAAAGGATATGAAGGCCGTGATCACGGTGGAGGAACACAGTATCGTAGGCGGACTTGGCAGCGCGGTTGCGGAATATTACGCGAACTTAAGGAACAGGCCTCCTGTTGTCAGGATGGGCATTCCCGATGAGTACTGCCACGGCGCTTCACATGAGTTCATACTGAAAAAATACGGTCTCACCGCCGATGGGATATATGACAGGATGAAGGAAATCATTAAGGAGGAAATAGGATGACGAACAGAGAAAAATATGTAAATGCATTTGTTGAAAGTCTTGATGTTACCGAGGAGGAAACAGCAGGATTAAAATATCAGGATATCCCTGCCTGGGATTCCGTAGGACACATGGGGCTTGTAGCCGAGATCGAGGATGCCTTCGACATCCAGTTTGAGACTGATGATATAGTTGAATTCGGTTCCTTTGAAAAGGGAATAGAGATACTTAAGAAGTACGGGATAGAGATTTGAATAAAGCCGGTAAAGTGTGGGATCTCGGAAAATACGGATCCAATATCTGTCTGACCGGAGAAAAAGGAGATGAATACACTTATTCCGATGTGCAGGACATTGCTTCGGACATAGCCGGCAGCATCGGTAACAGGGTTCTTCTTTTTCAGTTATGCAGAAATGTTCCTGAGAGCATCATAGGATATATCGCATTTCTGAATCACGGCATTGTGCCTGCGATGCTTACGGATCAGACTGACAGGTCTTTATTAAAGAGGCTGGTGGAAAGCTACGGACCTTCATATTTCTGGGCTCCGGAGGATCTGAAGGATATGGTGGAGGAACTTGGGTACGAAAATGTATCCGGGTTTGGTTCCTATGCCCTTTTTTCTTCCGGAAAGGTACCCCCCTGCCCTTTAAGTGAGGATCTGGCTCTTCTGCTCACAACTTCAGGATCCACCGGCAGTCCGAAGTTCGTGCGCCAGACCTACCGGAATATCATTTCAAATACCGATGCCATAACGGAGTATCTTGAGATCACAGAGGAAGAAAGACCCATCACCACACTTCCAATGAATTATACCTACGGCCTTTCAATAATAAACAGCCATCTTATGAAGGGTGCTGAGATACTTGTTACGGAAAAGAGTATAATGCAGAAGGAGTTTTGGGAATTCTTCAGGAGTAAGGAAGCCACCTCCTTCGGAGGGGTGCCCTACACCTATGAAATGCTTGATAAGCTCAGGTTTTACAGGATGGAGCTTCCGTCTCTAAGGACCATGACACAGGCAGGAGGAAAGTTAAACGTAGAACTGCATGAAAAGGTCGCCCGCTTTGCATTGGACACAGGCAGGAGATTCTATGTGATGTACGGCCAGTGTGAGGCCACTGCCAGAATGGGATATCTTCCTTACGCGAGATCCCTTGAAAAGAAGGGCTCCATGGGAATAGCCATTCCCGGAGGAAAGTTCAGTCTTTTGGACGAAGAGGGCCGTGAGATCACATCACCGGGGGTTACCGGGGAGCTTATCTATGAAGGGGAGAATGTCACTCCCGGTTATTCAGAGTGCGCAGACGACCTTATTCTCGGTGACGAGAGAAGCGGCAGGCTGGAAACCGGTGATATGGCCTATTTCGATGAAGAAGGATTTTATTACATCTCCGGACGGAAGAAGCGTTTCTTAAAGATATACGGAAACCGTGTGAACCTTGATGAAACGGAAAGGCTAATTAAGGACCGGTTCGGGATCATGGTGGCCTGCGCCGGAAAGGATGATCACATGTTCATCTTTCTCACGGAGGAGGACATGAAGGATAAGGTGAGAGACTACGTGATAGAGATGACGAAGATCAATAGAAAAGCCTTTTCTTCAGTGATCCTTCAGGAAATACCCATGACTTCCTCAGGAAAGATAAAGTACGCAGGATTGGAGAGATATTATGACATTTGAGAGCTTTCTCGAGTCGGGACCCTATGAAAAGGACAGGATCCGGAAGAAGGCCATGCTGGATGAAAGGACGGCCTGCCTTACGGAGCATCACAGGAAGAACTGCGGGAAGTATGCCCTCATGCTTGACGTGATCGGGTTTAAGAGCGCCTCATCCTATACGGAGGCGCCCTTTCTGCCTGTACGTTTATTTAAGGAACTGGAATTACGCTCAGTGCCGGAGGATCAGGTGGTAAAGACCATGACCAGTTCCGGTACCACGGGGCAGATGGTAAGCCGCATCTTCCTTGACAGGACCACCTCCTCAAACCAGCAGAAGGCCATGGTGAAGATAGTATCCGATTTTCTAGGTTCCTCCCGGCTTCCGATGATAATAATCGACTGCCCCGGGGTGGTGAAGAACCGTAACCTCTTTTCCGCAAGAGGGGCCGGGGTGCTTGGCTTCTCCATTTTCGGATCAAAGAAGATATACGCACTGGATGATGACATGAAGCTGAATGTGGAGGCCTTAAAGGGCTTCCTTGATGAGCATAAGGGCGAAAAGATACTGCTTTTCGGATTTACCTTTATGATATGGCAGCATTTCTACATGGAACTTCTTAAGGAGAAGGAAAAGGGCGTAAGCTTTGATCTTTCCAAGGGTATCATGATACACGGCGGAGGGTGGAAAAAGCTTAAGGATTCTGCCGTGAGCCATGACGAGTTTCACAGAGCCCTGCATGAGGTCTGCGGTATAGAACGCATACACGATTATTACGGCATGGCCGAGCAGACCGGCTGCATTTATATGGAGTGCGAATGCGGACACCTCCACGCCTCGGTCTTTTCGGATGTCCTGATCCGGAGGCCTGAGGATTTTTCCCTCTGCGATATGAATGAAGAAGGGATAATCCAGGTTATTTCCACCATTCCCGAGTCCTATCCCGGACACAGTCTTTTAACGGAGGACACCGGAATGATACTGGGGGAGGATGACTGCCCCTGCGGAAGAAAGGGAAAGTATTTCTCCATAACAGGAAGGCTTAAGAATGCGGAGATAAGGGGGTGCAGCGATACCTATGCAGACAGTCTTAAATAAAGTGGAATTCTTATCGGGAAGCATGGATTCCTTAACCGGTGCTTCTCCGAAGGCTCCCCTGACTCCCTTTAACGATGACGTGACCGCCTTCCTTGAGGATGTTTCAAAGATACTAATGAAAAAGAAGGAGGCAAAGCAGTATCCGGATGTCATAACCTTTGCTTTCTTTATCAGGAAGAGCTCCATAAGCTCCCTTCGGAAAAAAAGCGGCGTGGATGACGGCTTATTCCGCCTGGGACGGGGCCTGGCCTTTCATATCGCGCCTTCAAACGTTCCCGTGAATTTCGCCTATTCCCTGGCGGCAGGCCTGCTTTCCGGAAATATGAACATAGTCAGGGTCCCTTCAAAGGACTTTGAACAGGTACACATCATAGCTGAGGCTATAAACCGCGGTCTTGAAGAGCATCCGGAAATGGAGGGCTTTGTAAATCTCGTAAGATATGAGAGGGACAGGGAGATAAACGATTTCTTTTCGGGGATAGCCGATATACGTGTGATCTGGGGAGGGGATACGACCATAAGGGAATTAAGGAGATCCCCTCTGCCTCCGAGATCCACGGAGATAACCTTTGCGGACAGGTATTCTCTCGCGGTGATAGACAGTGAAAAGTATCTGGAGATAACGGACAAAGAGCGGACAGCGGAGGACTTCTATAACGATACTTTTCTTTCGGACCAGAATGCCTGCACAAGTCCCAGGATGATCATCTGGACAGGAAAGAAGATCCCTGAAGCAAAGAAGATATTCTGGGAGGAAGAGAGAAAGACCGCAAAGAAGAAATATACGCTTCAGCCCATACAGGCCGTAAACAAATTAAACAGCATGTATCTCCTTGGAGCCGCAGTGAAGGGCTGCAGGGTTGAAGACCATGAGGACAATCTTATCATACGGATCCGGGTGGATGAGCCTCTGCCGGAACTCATGGATCACAGGGATAACAGCGGATACTTCTTTGAATATGACTGCAATGACTTGATGAAGCTCCGTCCTCTCCTCAACGACATCCGCTGTCAGACCATAGGTTATATCGGGGATAAAGAGATGTTCCGTCCTCTTCTCGAGTCCGGGATAAAGGGCGTTGACAGGATAGTTCCCGTGGGAAGCACCATGGATTTTGCCCTTATATGGGACGGTTATGATCTTATACGGCAGATGACGAGAACCGTAA
>CADBTX010000059.1 GCA_902797705.1 uncultured Lachnospiraceae bacterium
CGGGAGGCCGTGAACCGGGAGAAGGCCCGGGGCGGCCAGGTCTATATCGTCTATAACAGGGTATATGACATTGCAGATATGGCGGCGAAGATCCGCAGTCTTTGTCCAAATGTTTCCATAGAGTATGCCCACGGTCAGATGCGTGAGAAGGAGCTTGAGGATATAATGAGCGACTTTATCCACGGTGAGATCGATGTGCTGGTGGCCACCACCATCATTGAAACCGGGATAGACATACCGAACGTCAATACCATGATCATCGCGGATGCGGACAAAATGGGGCTGTCCCAGCTCTATCAGCTCAGGGGAAGAGTGGGAAGGTCAAACAGAACGGCCTATGCTTTTCTCATGTATAAAAAGGACAGACTCTTAAAGGAAACAGCAGAGAAGAGACTTTCCGCCATAAGGGAATTTACGGATCTTGGAAGCGGCTTCAGGATAGCCATGAAGGATCTGGAGATAAGAGGCGCCGGAAACGTGCTGGGAGCAGAGCAGTCGGGACATATGCAGCAGGTGGGTTACGACCTTTACTGCCGCATGCTGGACAGCGCCGTAAAGCATGAGAAGGGCGAAGAGGTAACGGAGGGCTTTAATACGGTGATCGATATGGATCTGGACGCCTATATTCCCGAGGACTATGTAAAAAATGAGAATGTGAGGCTCGATCTGTATAAAAGGATAGCGGGGATAGAAAACAGCGAAGAGGCGGAGGATATGGAGGCCGAGCTCCATGACCGCTTCGGTCCCGTTCCGGAGAGCGCGGACAATCTCATAAATACAGCACTTATCCGTCATAAGGCTCATGACGTCTATGTGGAACATCTGTCGGCAAAGGAAAATACGGTGGTGTTCTCCATATACTTAAAGGCTGAGCTGGATCCCGGGGGGATAGAGCCGCTGATAAAGCGTTTTAACGGGGAACTTTCTTTCCACGCTGCGGGAAAGCCGGAACTGACCTATAAACCGGGAAAGAGCGGAATGAAGGATACGGTGGAGATATGTAATACCGTGCTTGACAGCATGAGAGAGCTCCTGCTGAGCCGCAGCCCGGGCGCTGCGTCGGAAGAAGGGCTGCCATCAGAACTGGGCGTAGAAGAGATCCATGGAATCATATCCGGTGCCGTAGGCCCCGAAGATTATCACCACAAAGATGCATACATACCAGAAGGCGAATCTGAGGGCTATGGGGGCTGAGGAGAGTTTTTCCCTGAGGGAGATCCCGGCTTCTTTTACGGTCTCAACAAATGCAACCACCATAAGACCCGCGATTATCACGATATAGCCAAACCTGTCTATACCTATATCCTGGATGTGCTTTATCACCATATCAAATCTAAGATCCGTGAAGATCATCTTAAACATGGAGATCCCCTGACTCATGGAATTCGCCCTGAAGAACATTTCTCCTATTATCACGATAAAGAAGAGCTTGATATATCTGAAAACCCTTACGGGAAGAGAGGTCTCCTTTAGATGGAGGGCCTCCAGAGCCTTAAGGAAGGGTTCTTCCAGGATGTTCTCAATGAATATGAGAACAAAATAGTACATGCCGTAAAAGATGTAAGTCCATCTGGCCCCATGCCAGAGGCCGTTTGAAAGCCATACGAAGAACAGTGCAACGGTGGGGGTGATGAAGCGGCTCACATTTTTTCCCAGCACATTTTTTGCTTTGAGTGAAAACTGGAGCAGGGGCTTGGACATGGCAATGGGATAGAAGATATAGTCCTTGAAGAAGGTTCCCAGGGTTATATGCCATCTACGCCAGAAGTCGGAGGCGTTCTTGGCAAAAAAGGGCTGACGGAAATTCTCCGAGAGCCTTATACCGAATACCCTGGCGCTGCCGATTGCTATATCTATGGAACCGGAGAAATCCATATATTCCTGAAGGGTAAACAGAAGGGCCGCGAAAAGCGCCACGCCTCCGTCCATGTATTCTCCGTCAAAGAGCTGGGTGACCGCGGGAGAAAGATGATCCGCGATAACAAGCTTTTTGAAAAGTCCCCAGAGTATGCGCTGGTATCCCTCTGCCAGATCCTGAACCCGGATGTCCTCACCGGCAAACAGCCTGTCGGCCTCGCTGTATCTGGTGATGGGGCCCTCCACAAGCTTGGGGAAGAAGGACATGAAAAGAAAGATATTGAAAAGACTCTTTTCGGCGGGGATCTTTTCGCTGTACACATCAGTGATATAGGCCACGGCCTCAAGGGTATAGTAGGAGATACCTACGGGAACGGCCAGTTTAAGGGCGTGCCAGCGGAAGGACATATGGGCGTATTTTGACAGCCTTGCGATGTTCATTCCCATAAAGTCCAGATATTTAAAGCAGATAAGAGAGAGAAGCAGAAGCACTATCCCAAGGAAAAGCACCTGCTTCTTTTTTTTCTGCTTTTCTTTCCTTTTAAGGCCGGGATCATTGTTTACGGAGTCCAGCCCCTTTCCTACAGCCCAGACAAAGACTGAGGCCGCGATGTTTGCCACAAGAAGAAAGCCGCTGAGACTGAAAAAGAAGAACCAGCTTGCCGCAAGAAGCACGCCCTTGCGGTTTTTCCTGGGCATGAGCTGATAGACTATGGCCGTTACCGGGAGAAGAAGGGCAAAATAAAGCCAGGTGGTGTAGGAAAGCTGCTTCCACCATAACCCTAAGCATTCAATTATATAATTTATCGTAATCTCTGTTCCAGTCATCATATGCTTCGTCATTCCGGTGGTCGGTGAGATCGTAGTTCTCTTTCAGATATTCTCCGAGGAAGCGGCTCACTTTCTCCGCACCCGAAGGATTCAGGTGATCTCCCCCGTCCTTTGTATCCTGGCTCCAGTCGATACCGAGATCTTCCCACATCGGATTCATGTCAAGGAATTCCACATTATTGGCATCCGACCAGGCCTGAACCGCCTTATGGACCTCGCTGTTATAGTTTCCCGGACTGGGAAGGGCGAGGATAAGGAGGGTAATGTCATTTCTTTCGCAATAGTCCGTTATATATTCCAGATATTTTAGATTCAAAAGGCCTATCTCAAAGGGCTCCGCCGGAGTGTTCATGTAATCTCCGGGTCCTTCGTAGGGCTCTATTCCATCCACCGGATCATAGCCCCTGTTCCGCGTGAGAAGGTAGGAATCATCATCCTCAAAGGGGTGAAAGGCCTTGTAAAAGGTATGGTAGTGAAAGATCGGCAGGTATTTTTCTATGAGATTTGTGGGCAGGGCGAAATCATCCTTGTAGGGGGATGCGTCCTGGGTCATGACATCCGCTTCCAGCACCAGAAGGGAGGGATCCTGCCTCCGGCAGACATTCTTTATCATAACATACTGGTCGCAGAGCCTCATGGCTCCCTGGCTCAGGTCGTAGGAGGTGATGCCGGTATCCTTCCAGATCCTTAATGGTGAGATATCGCGGAACACCAGGGAATCTCCGGTGAAGAGTACATCTATGGTATCTTTCTCCACGTGGTTGATCTCATAGAGTTTTTCCCTTACGGAGATTATGTCATATACCTCGTCCACATCGGGGCTTACCGCGTAGGAGGCAAGAGCCAGCAATATGAATAATCCTGCAATGAAGCAGATCGGGATCATGTTTCGTTTGATCATTGGAAATACAGGGCCTTTCAGATCTTCACAGCTTCTTTCTTCTTTAAATGTATGGAGAAGGATTCGTCTTTCTTCTCAGGGACACGTTTTTCTTGTCAAGGACATGTCTTTCTTCTCTGACATACGAAGAAGGACTCGTTTTTCTTCTTTGACATACGAAGAAGGACTCGGAGACGATTATACACTATTTCTGAGATTTGCGAAGCATGTTCTTTGAGGCCGCTTTTTTGTTATCTGTCGCCATGCGTTCTGGCCCAGAGGTGAAAAGCATATAAAAACATGTAATTTGGCAATTCTTATATGTATTTTAAGGCAGGTCCGGAGGTGAAAAGCATATAAAAACGTGGCATTTGGCAATTCTTATATGTAATCCGGGTCGGGAAGAGGGGGAAAATACGGGTAAAACCGGCGAAAAGGGACCGGACGACAGGTAAACCGGTTGGCGGGTCAGTTAAGAGTTTTGATGTTGGGCCGGGAAAAGGAGGTTGTACTATGTCGAAAATGAAGGAAAGGAAGTGTATCACATTCACCTGGAGGAGAAAGAAGTATTACTGCTATGGGAGGACCCTGGCGGAAGCCAGTGAGAAGCTGGAGGATCTGAAACGTTACCTGAAGGCAGGAAAAAGGCATTGTGATTACAATGTTACTTTGGACAGGTTCTTCTTACGTTTTTCGGACGAGAGGGAGGGGGCGGTGAGACCCTCAACAGAGAGGAGCAACAGGGCCGCTTATAACAGAATAGCGTCATTTGTTCCTGATGAAGGCGAGAAGCGTCTCGGGATAACCCGTATTAATGAGATAGATAAGGATAAAGTCATCGCCCTTCAGAAATACTTGTCCGAAAGGCATTCCAGCGCCACGGTTAACCTGACGGTAGGTCTTTTCCGGAGGATAATGAGGAGTGCCCTGTCTGAGGGGTTAATCTCAGAGAATCCCTGCGAGGGGATAAAGGATCTCATAAGGGTGGAGGCGGCTGCGAGGGAGGGTATACACAGAGCTCTTTCCCGGGAAGAGACCAGGAGATTCTTTAAGGAAGCAGAGGATTCCTGGTATCACGGCCTTTATCTCTTCCTTATCAACAGCGGCATACGATGCGGAGAGGCGGGAGGCCTCTATGTTATGGATGTAAAAAGAGATATAGTGGAAATACGGAGGACCGTTACCAGAACAGAGGAGGGTTATATAATAGGAGAAGATGTGAAGACCGGAGCCGGGCGGAGGGACATACCGGTAACCCGGGAGCTTAAGGATATCATCATCTCCCAGAGGATGAAGAACAGGGAAACCTTCGGTCTCAGAGATGGAATGACCGGATCCGGGGAGCGGCTTTTCTATTCTCCGGAGGGGAGGCTGCTGCTGGCGGCCAATGTGGACCAGGATATAAAGAGGATCTGCAAAAAGGCAGGGGTGAAACCCTTTACCGTCCACGCTTTCAGGGATACC
>CADBTX010000060.1 GCA_902797705.1 uncultured Lachnospiraceae bacterium
ATAGTAGAGAACCGGGATAAGGATATCTTTATAAAGAGAGATGACACCATGGGCGCCATGAACGGCGATACCGTGGAGGTAAAGATATTAAAGAACCGTCACAGACCTGAGGGAGTTGTGGTTAACATAATATCGCGTGCCGTGACGGATGTGGTGGGAACATACGAATCTGCCGGGAAGAAGGGAACCTACGGCTTTGTGGTGCCTGACGATCCTAAGATCAGTGAGGACATCTTCGTACTTAAGGAGGACTCCCTTAATGCTGAGGACGGCATGAAGGTAGTGGTCCACATAGAAAAGTACGCTGACAGGCTCCATAGATCCGAAGGCCGGGTAACGGAGCTTATCGGAATGAAGGACGATCCCGGGGTCGATATCCGTTCTGTGATAAAGAGCCACGGCCTGCCTGAGGAATTTGATGAAAGAGTATTAAAACAGGCTGAGAATGTGGCAAAGAGCGTATCCCCGGCTGACATGTCCGGCAGAAGGGATCTTCGGGATATCCTTACTGTGACCATAGACGGTGAGGACGCAAAGGATCTGGATGACGCAGTAAGCCTTTCAAGAGATGAGGAAGGAAACTTTGATCTCTGGGTCCATATCGCGGACGTGTCCAATTATGTGCAGGAGAATTCCGCTCTGGACAGGGAGGCCCTTGAAAGAGGCACCAGTGTCTATCTTTTAGACAGGGTGATACCCATGCTTCCCACGGCGCTGTCAAACGGCTGCTGTTCCCTGAATCCGGGAGAGGACAGGCTCACACTTTCCTGCCTTATGAAGATCGACAAAAAGGGAAAGCTTTTAAGCTCGGAAATATGCGAGAGCGTGATTTATTCCGACAGGAGAATGTCTTATAATGAAGTAAAGGATCTCCTTACAGGAGAGGCCGGGGATGGATTAAAGAAGGAATGTGAACCTCTGATGCCCATGTTTAAGGATATGGAGAAGCTTTCCTCTATCCTTATAAAGGCCAGGGAAAAAAGAGGGGCCATTGATTTTGATTTCCCCGAAACAAAAGTGATACTTGATGAAAGAGGACAGGTCCTTCGTCTGGAGCCAAGGGTTTCCAATGTGGCCACAAAGATCATCGAAAGCTTTATGCTGGAAGCCAATGAGACCGTGGCGGAGTATTGCTGTTTTCAGGAACTGCCCTTTGTCTACAGAACCCATGAGGAACCTGATCCGGAGAAGATAAGGACCTTAAGGGAATTTGTGGTGAATCTGGGGTATTCCCTGAAGATCGGCAGGGATGGGATACATCCGAAGGAGATACAGAAGCTGTTAAAGAGCGTTAAGGAAGAACCGGAGGAAGCCCTGATCTCAAATCTGACCCTCCGTTCCATGAGAAGGGCAAAATACACAACGGAACCACTGGGACACTTCGGCCTTGCAGACAGATATTACTGCCACTTTACTTCTCCCATAAGGCGTTATCCGGATCTTCAGATTCACAGGATCATTAAGGATATGCTTAGGGGGCGGATGAACGGAGTACGGCTATCCCATTACGACGGCATACTTGACCGGGTGGCGAAGCAGTCCAGCGACAGGGAGCGGCGCGCGGAAGAAGCAGAGAGAGAAGTGGTCAGGCTTAAAAAGGTGGAATATATGCTTGATCACATAGGTGACGAGTATGAGGGGGTCATAAGCGGAGTCACGGCCCACGGGATCTATGTTGAGCTTCCGGATACAGTGGAGGGTATGGTACGGTTAAGTGACATTCCCGATGATTTCTATGTGTTTAACGAAGTTCTGATGGAGGTCAGGGGAAAGAACAGCGGAAGGGCCTTCAGGATGGGGGATCCGGTCCGGGTGAAGGTACTTGCCGCAGATAAGGATATGAGAACCATCGATTTCGGTATCGCAGCGGAAGAAACTGTGAAAGAAAAGAAGGAAAAGAGTGCAAAGAAGGTAAAGAAAAATGCCGTCGAAAAAAAACGAAGGAAAAAAACTGATAGCAAATAATAAAAAGGCTTTTCACGATTATTTCGTTGAGGAGCAGCTGGAGACCGGGATAGAGCTTTTCGGCACGGAGGTGAAATCCATAAGGGCCGGGCATTGCAGCATAAAGGAGGCCTATGTCTTCGTGCGCCACGGGGAAATGTTTGTGGAGGGAATGAATGTACCTCCCTATGAGAAGGGAAATATCTTCAATAAGGACCCGCTTCGGACCAGACGTCTTCTGGCCCACAAAAAAGAGATACTGAAGTTCGATCAGAAGCTGAAGGAAAAGGGCTATACCCTTGTTCCTCTGGAGGTCTATTTTAAGGAGGGACGGGTGAAGGTCAATATCGGTCTCGCCAGAGGAAAGAAGCTATACGACAAGAGGGAGACCCTGGCGAAGAAGGACGCAAAGCGGGAAGCGGAAAGAGACTTTAAGGCTTCGTTAAAGATCTGAAAAGGCGGCGTACCGCTCATCCTTCCGGATTGCTTCACACATTGGAGATATGTTATACTCCTGCTGTAAGATCCATAAAACATAAACAGGAGTGTTTGTTCTTATGATGAGTTTAAGGCTGTATGTTTCCTATGCGGCAGATCTGATCGCCGTGATCCTGATGATCTGGCAGCTGATCAGAATAAAAAAACTGCCTGTTGAAGAAGAAGCGACGAAAAAGTATTTCACTATCTTTTCCGGGGTGGTGCTTATCATGTCTGTCCTTCACCTTCTGAAATCCTACTCGGATCTTCAGCTGGGGGTCGTTACTACACAGGATATACAAACCATAGCCCAGGCCATACATTCCCCCTGGATGTGGGCAGAGATAGCAGCAACTATGGTTGATATCTTCATGAGCACGGTATTTTTGTGTTTCTGGCTGATCTACCTGAGCTGGTGTCTTTACGAGGACAGAGACTTTATACGGCGTAAATTCTGGATAGGCTTTACCCCCATTTTGATCTCGGTTGTTGTGACCTGCTTCACTGTCCCCATGGCTGTCATGTCGGAAATGGGATTCTGGTTTTTTGTGGCGGCTATCTGTATTTTTTTCATAATACGTATCTTCTATTTTCTTCTCGGTCTGCGGCTCCTTCTTGAGTATAAAAAGCAAAACGGATACCTTCGTTTTTTCAATCCCTATGTATTTTTTGTCCCGGTGTTTGCGGGATGGCTGCTTCAGGATCTCTTCAGCTGGGGCTTTTCGGCTCTGGGTTCCACCTTGGGAGTGACCTTCCTGTACTTATCCGTTGTCGGTGAAGAAAAGTATATGGATCGGGAAACAAGGTTCTACAATATGTGCTTTGTGGATTATCTGAAAAAGCTTGTGGAAAAGGGCAAGTATGGGCCCTCCAGTGCCATGACCTTTACTCTTAAGTCTGACAGGGAGATGAGCGGTTTTTCGGAGATATTGAAAAAACAGCTTCCAAATGACTGTGAGCCCATTCTCAAGAACGGACATGAGCTGGTGGTGCTGACCAATGTTAAGGAGAGAGGTCCACTTGCCATGGTGATAGAGGATGTGAAGGCGGAATCTGATGTGAACGCCTCATGTACACTGAAGAAAAAGAAGGAATCGGCTTTAGAATTTATGGAGCGTGTTCTGTGATGGATGTTGTAGAGATTACAGAGGAAAATCTGGAGGATTTTGCGTCCATTTTGGGAGAGGATCTTTCAGAGGATGTAAAACGTGTCTATTATAGCGGCTTAGGTGCCCTTGACGAAGAGGGCCGTAGTGTCGGTGCTCTTTTGTATGAACTCTTTGATTCAGAAAGCGAAGAGGATACGAGGAGCAGGATCTGTCTTTTGAAAGC
>CADBTX010000061.1 GCA_902797705.1 uncultured Lachnospiraceae bacterium
CTCTATCTCAAATCCGGCATCTATCAGATCGTTCACTATGGTTGAAAACATTCTGTGGTATCTCTTTACATTGTCTACGAACCAGACGCTCTCAGTCTCTTTTTCGACTCCGTAATTCTTAAGGTTAAGATGGATCTTATTTCCGTTTTCATCCCTGGTCCATCTTTCACCGCCCGAATGGCATGTGCTGAAGGGATGCTCCTGTGAAAAGACAAATGTCCCGCCGTCATTCAAAAGATCATGTATCTTGCCCAGTACTCCCTCAAAATCCTCCACATAGTGGATCGCAAGGGAACTGATGACTATATCGAACTTTTCATCTATGGAATCGATATCTTCCATGGGCATCAGAATGTACGATATCTTGGGATCGCTGTTTTCCTTCTTTGCTACCTCAAGCATCTTTTCGGATATATCGATACCGACGATCCTTTCGGCACCTTTGCGGATATAATCCATGCAGTGCTCTCCGAAACCGCATCCGAGATCCAGGATATGCTTTCCTTTAAGATCCGGAAGAAGCGAATAAAGTGCGGGCATTTCAAAAACTATATTTGCACTTCCCTGATTTTCCCTGATCTTCTTATATCCGTCAAAAAACACCTGATTGTCAAAGATGTTCTGTTTTGCCATTTTTCCCTCCAGATTGGTCCGACCCGTATATTATACGATATATTTCGTTTTCATACGAAAAATTCAAAAAATCTTAAAAAAAAGTGACCTGATATGCCAAAATGCCGTCTTTTCGATTGAAAGCCCATACAGGCTTTCTGGGGAGTTTTAAAACAAAGGAGGAATAATTATGAAAAAACGAATCGTTACAGCGCTTTTGGCAATCATGACTCTGATGAACCTAACCGCATGCGGAGGAGCATCCGGAAATGCCGCCGCCGACTCGGGCGATGCATGCTATGCTCCCACCGCATGCGCGGAATACTATGAGACATATACCGACTGTTATGACATGGATTACTACGAGGATTTCAACACCGAGGAATACCTGAACATCAAGGAAAACGGCTTTGTGCTTGTTGCCGACAATCCTCTTTCCACTTTCGCCGCAGACGTGGATACCGGTTCATATTGCAACCTCAGGAGGATGATCAACCAGGGATATGTCAATCTTGACAATGTCGCAAGTTCCATAAGAACCGAAGAGATCATCAATTATTTTGACTATACCGTAGACAATACGGATGATATATTCAGTGTTCAGTACGAACTCGGCGACTGCCCCTGGAACGAAGACCATAAGCTTCTCGTTATGACAATGCAGGCCAATGCGGAAGAAACGATCACAAGCGAAGGCAATAATTTCGTATTCCTGATAGACACCTCCGGCTCTATGAGCAGTTCGGACAAACTTCCGCTTGCCATAGAAAGTTTCAAGAAGCTCGCTTGTTCACTGGATAAGAATGACCGGGTATCCATCGTCACCTATTCAGGTTCCAGTGATACACTCCTTGAGGGATCCAATGACCCCGAAACCATCTGTCGTATTCTTGATTCCCTCAGAGCAAGCGGCGGAACCAACGGATCGGGCGGAATCACCGCAGCATATGAATGTGCGGAAAAGAATCTGATCCCCGGCGGAAATAACCGTGTCATCATCGCATCCGACGGCGATATGAATCTCGGCATCACCAGCACCGGCGGACTTGTCGATCTTATCACCGAAAAGAAGGAATCCGGAATATTCCTTACCGTACTCGGATACGGAAGCGGTAACTACAGTGATGCGAATATGGAATCAATCGCCGATGCGGGCAACGGAAATTACTACTATATCGACACCATAGATGAAGCCCAGAGAGTACTTGTTGAGAAACTCAAGTCAACAACGGTAACTGTAGCCAAGGACGTTAAATTCCAGACCGAGTTCAATCCTGCAGTAGTTTATTCCTACAGGCAGATCGGATATGAAAACAGAGTAATGTCCGCATCGGATTTCAACGATGACAGGAAGGACGGCGGAGAAGTCGGTGCGGGACAGCAGGTCACCATCGCTTACGAGATCGAACTTGTCGGTTCACAGGAAGGCGGAATAGATCTCAAATATCAGGATTCGGAGATCACTGAAGGCTTCGAAAACGAGCTCTGCACCGTAGCCGTCAGATATAAAAAGCCCGATTCCGATGAGAGCACAAGACTTGAATATGTCGTAGAAAATAACAGCAACGAAGAACTGTCAGATGATTTCAGATTCGTGGCAGGCATCATTGAAGCATCAATGGTAATAAGAAAAAGCGAATATGCGGGAACCTCCACTTTGGACAGCGCTTATGTTCTCGTCAACAGCGGAAATGC
>CADBTX010000062.1 GCA_902797705.1 uncultured Lachnospiraceae bacterium
CGCCTTTTGCTGTGCCAAATATTCCCAAGACAGGCACACTCACGTATATAATGTGTCTGAAACGAAGTCTGACACTCTCTTCATGGCTCGTCCGGCAAGGGGTATAGGCATTTGTTGGTACACGTGCCAACCATCCTTCTCGATGTCCAGCACCGCCTTGCCGCCGGCTTTGATGATGCGTTTCGACAGGCGGACGCTGTCATCCAGAAGTATCTCGTTTTTCCCCACCTGGATGAGGGTCGTCGGGAAGTCATTAAAGTCTCCGTTTACAGGGCTGAACCGGGGATCCGCAGGTTCCGCATCCTCTCCGATAAAGACGTCTCTGGAGGCTGTGATATAGTCCCGGTTCAGGATGGGGTCCTTATCCTTATATTTCTCGTATGAATCTCCGAAGGCCGCCATATCCGTCCATGGGCTGAAGAGTATCAGCGCTTTCGGCAGCTTCCTCTCCTCTTTCTTCAGCTTCTGGGTGAGGCAGAGCACCAGGTTTCCCCCGGCGGAGTCCCCTGCCAGCAGTACATGATCCGCTCCATATCCTTTTTGCATGAGATAGTCCCATGCCTTTGAAGCATCTTCAAGCGGCGCCGGATATT
The DNA here is from genome assembly GCA_902797705.1 of uncultured Lachnospiraceae bacterium. Classification (GTDB taxonomy): domain Bacteria; phylum Bacillota; class Clostridia; order Lachnospirales; family Lachnospiraceae; genus NK4A144. The sequence continues at coordinate 594 of CADBTX010000062.1, forward strand.
TATGCTCCGGAGCCAGACGGTAATCAAAGGACAGGACCGTAAGCCCTGTGGACACTGCCATCTTTGCAGCCAGTATCCTGGCATATCCTAGCCCGCCGCAGGTGTACCCGCCTCCATGGGCGTAGAGGATCACGTATTTCGGATTATGCGCAAGCTCCGGCTCCACCCATTCGCAGGACATTCCTTCTATCTCAAATGCCTCTGCAGTGTATCCTCCCGACGGGGTAGCCAGCGCACTCAGCCTCTCCATGGAGGCTCGCTGTTTCTTTATGTCCTCTTCCGTCACAGATTTTCCGCTGATGGAATTTACTGCCTTTATGGCAGCCATTATGGGGTCTCCCAGATTCAGTATCTTTCTTGCCACGCTTTTCTCCTCCGATTTCCCTATATATTAGCATAATTAGATTGTATTTTTCTCTACAATTTGTCTATAATGTCTCTTATGAAACAGCAGCTCACTGAAGAAGATATCAAAAAAATAGAGGCGGAGATCGAGGACCGTAAGCTGAACAAGCGTCCCGTTCTCATCGAAAACCTGAAGGAAGCCCGCTCTCATGGGGATCTTTCCGAGAACTTCGAATACTATGCCGCCAAAAGGGAAAAGAACCAGAACGAAAGCCGCATCCGCTATCTGGAGAGAATGCTCCGCACTGCAGATGTGGTTGAGGACAGCGCCGCCGATGACGAGGTGGGGCTTAATGACAGCGTGGTTCTTTATATCATTGAGGATGATGAGGAAGAGACTTATAAGCTCACCACCTCTATCCGTGCCGACTCCTTAAAGAACCGTGTCAGCATCGAATCCCCCATGGGAAAAGCCCTTCTTTATCACAAAGAAGGGGACCTGGTGGATATCCCAGTGTCCCCTACATACTCCTATCAGGTGGAGATCCGACGCATCATCAAAAGCTCTGACGAAAACGACGATATCAAATCCTATTGAGCATCTCCGCTCATTTCTTCTTTCATCCGGCGTTTCTTATCGTACATATTGGCATCTGCCCTGTTAAACACCTCTCTTATGCTCTCGTCCCGTTCGGGATCATATACCGCGTAACCGATAGCTGCCGATGTCTTCTCCCAGGGCTTCAGATTCTCGTCTTCTTCCCATTTTGCGGTGATGCCGTAGAATTCCTCTATCAATTCATCGATGTCCTTCAGATCTCGGTTCTTAAGGATCACGGCGAATTCATCGCCTCCCACTCGAAATACCGGGGAATGATCAAACACCTCGCACACCAGCCGGCAGAGCTTCTTTATGGCCACATTTCCGCATTCATGTCCGTATGTGTCATTAATATGTTTCAGGTTATTCAGGTCCACCACTGCCAGACCATAGGCCACGCCCTCCAGTCCGGCTCTTTCCAGATTCTGCACTTCCAGGTCGTATGCTGTCTTATTTCTGATACCTGTGAGAGCGTCCTTTGTGGCCAGCTGGCTCATGGCATCCGCCTTTTCCCTGGTCGCCGTCAGTTCCTGCCTGGTCTGCACCAGGTTCTTCATATATGTTCCCAGTTCCTTTATAGTATCTGCCACTATCCTGGAGAGTGAAGCTATCTCGCTCTTTCCTGATGTGTATTCATATATCCGGTCTGCTATGATGCTGTCCTTGGTCTCCGAATATTCACGGATATCGCTCTCCAGACGGACCAGCTTCGATATATAGTTTCCGTATACCGCCAGAAGCAGGGCTATCATGGCCATCACCAGCACCGCTCCCAGCCCCGATACCTGGGCTATGGTATTATTCAGTATGCTGGATTCCACTTCTGCCACTTCCACTTCCGTGGCTATAAGGCCCATCTTCTGCCCGTCTATGATAAGGGGTGTGTAATACGCGTAGGTGTGACCGTATTCATTGTCCCATACCTGATATCCTTCCGGCTTTTCCCCCGAGGACCAGGCCTGCCATTCCATGGCATTGTCCGGGTTATTGGCATCATGATCGTACTCGTCTCC
>CADBTX010000063.1 GCA_902797705.1 uncultured Lachnospiraceae bacterium
ATCATCCAGGACCGTATAGAGCATCTTCAGGATATCGATTTCAGGAACAAGGTCTACATGCCCTTCCACTATCTGATGTTCATCTATAAGGACAGACAGTTCCTTGATGCACAGATTAAAAACGCCATCAGCGATTTTGCCACTGTGAATATGGATTGTCATCAGCTGGAGGGCAGCGAACTGGCTGTATTCTTAAAGTATAATTACGGCATGGGCTTCGATGAAAGAGTGGCACAGGAGATAAGCCCGGATCAGTACATGGACTGGATTCTTCCCGATGAGATAAAGATCGGCACCAGGACCGTACAGTATGACGACCTCATCACCCACAATTTCCGGCTCAGGGATTTCCCGGTGCTGGTGGGCAATTCCTGGGGCGCCGAGATGTTCAATACCGTAGGCAACAAGGTTGTAATGAAGATGACCCCCATAGAAAGGGGCAAGGGCATCAGGCAGATCGACCGTTCCCTGGAGGAATTGAGAGATCAGAGAAACAACACCGGAAAGGCCAGCCGTATAATCGATCTCGATACCCAGATACAGGCACTGGCCACAGTACTCCGTTCCATGCAGGGTGAAAATGAAACCCTGTTCAACGTAAATATCTTCCTGCAGGTCAATGACTATGAGCTGTCCGAGCAGAAGAAGAGCTCCTATACCACTAAGACGGACCCGAATTCCAGAAAGAAGCGGGTTCGTCAAGCGCTGTCCGAAGAAGGCTTCAGAGTAACGGATATGTTCATGCAGCAGTTTGAGGCATATTCCTCGGAGTCACTCTCTGGTTATGACGCTTTTGAAAGATATAAGAGGGGCATACACTCCACCTCCTGCGCGGCGGTATTTCCTTTTGTATATAAGAGCCTCTGCGATGATGACGGACTTTATATAGGAAATTCATCGGGTATCCCCGTATTTATCAATTTCTTCCGCAGGGATTCCGAGAGGGTAAATTCCAATACAGTCATCATAGGAAAATCCGGTTCCGGAAAATCCTATGCCACAAAGAGCATACTGGCGCAGCTTGCGGCTGAGGATTCAAAGATCTTTATTCTGGATCCGGAGAATGAGTACACCAGGATGGCAGCGGGCTTGAACGGAAAGATAATAGACGTGGGAAGTGCGACTCAGGGAAGGCTGAACCCCTTCCATATCATCACATCTCTATCGGACGATGAAGAGGATGATGAGGAATCCGAGGAGACTGCAAAGGCCAATACCTTCTCCACCCACCTGCAGTTCCTGGAGGAATTTTACCGGCAGATACTTCCCGGGCTTTCTTCCGAGGCGCTGGAATTCTTAAACAGCCTTACCACCAGCATGTATACCAGCCGGGGTATTGATCAGGATACGGATTTTTCAAAGCTTTCGCCCTCCGATTATCCTACCTTCAATGACCTCTATGATGATATACTGGAGTCCTTCCAGACCGGATTTTCGGACAATGATTATACCAAGGCCATTCTCCGTACCCTCATGGCTTCCATCTCAAAATTTGCGGAGGGAGGCAGGGATTCCGCTCTTTGGAACGGCGAAGCCACCATTACAACGGAGGAGAACTTTGTGGTATTTGATTTCCAGTCCCTTCTTGCCAATAAGAACGGTACCATTGCAAATGCCCAGATGCTCCTGGTGCTGAAATGGCTTGACAATGAGATAATAAAGAACAGGGAATACAACATGATGTATCACGCCAACAGAAAGATCGTGGTGGTGATAGACGAGGCCCATGTTTTCATTGATGACAAATATCCCATAGCTCTGGACTTCATGTTCCAGCTGGCTAAGCGTATCAGAAAGTACAACGGTATGCAGATAGTCATCACCCAGAATATAAAGGACTTTGTGGGAACTGAGGAACTGGCGAGAAAGTCCACAGCGATAATAAACGCAAGCCAGTACAGCTTTATCTTCCCTCTGTCTCCCAATGATATGACAGATCTGATAAAGCTCTACGAAAACGCAGGAGCCATAAATGAGAGTGAACAGGAAGATATTGTGAATAACGGCAGAGGCCGCGCCTTTGTCATCACCTCTCCCGGAGAACGCACGAATGTGGATATTGTGGCAGGAGAAGGAATAGAGGCACTGTTCACCATGACATGATTCTACTTTAAAGCCTTCCCCCGTTGGGGCAAAACGTGCCGGTGGCACGTTTTGAATGGCGTATAGCTGCGCTGAGCGCGGCTGCAATGGCATTAAGATAAGATCGTTAACCCCTCA
>CADBTX010000064.1 GCA_902797705.1 uncultured Lachnospiraceae bacterium
CCGACACTGTAAATAACCGTATCTGCTTCAAGGAAGAGCTCCTCCTCCCCCTTCTTAACCTTAACTCCCGACTCTGTAACTTCCAAAACCGCAGTATCAGTCATATAGCTTATCCTGTCTGAAAGCCTTTCAAATGTCTCCATAATGGCCGGCCTTGTTATGTGGTTGGCACCGGCTGCTATAGTGCTCATCATTTCCACGATAGTAACCTTTCTGCCCTCTTCAGCATATGACAATCCGGTCTCCACACCGGTAAGGCCTCCGCCTATGATCACGATATTCTTTCCCACCCTTTCAGGGTGCTCAGCAATATCCTTGCAACTCATAGCGCCCATTTCCGAAAGTCCCGGGATCTTAGGCACATTAACCTTTGATCCCACCGCCGCTATAAGGGCATAAGGAGAAAGCTTCTTTATAAGCTCCGGAGTCGCCTCAGTATTAAGCATCAGATCGATGTCACTTTCCTCAAGGCATTTTATGAGGTGGTTCTTAAAGGACATGAGCTGGTATTTGTGGCAGTCATGCTCCAGGAAATTTAAGGTGCCTCCCAGGCGGTCATTTTTCTCGATAAGAGTAACTCTGTGCCCCCTCTCACGGGCGGTAAGAGCGGCTTTCATCCCTGCGGGTCCGCCTCCTACCACCACTACGCTTCTGCTTTCCAAAGGCTGCTGGCGCTGGACGATGTCCATCATTTCATGTCCCACAGTAGGGTTCACATCACAACCGAATTCGCCATGATCGAAGTTCCCCAGACAGTTCATACACCTTACGCATTTGGTGACTTTACTGTCTTCTCCCCGGTACCATTTGTTGGGAGTCTGGGGGTCAGCTAAGATCTGCCGCGCCATATAAATAATATCCGCTTCCCCGTCTCTTATAATGCGGTCTAATTCCGAGGGATCTGCCCCGTATCCCCCTACCGTGGCTACGGGGATGCTTACATGTTTCTTTACCTCCTTAGCCAGGTAAAGGTTACACCCTTCCGGTCCTCCGGGGACGAATATTCCCGGGAAAGTGTATTGATTGGTAGTGTAATAGCATCCTGCAGACACATGGATAATATCTATGTACTGCTCTGCCATTTTCGCAAATGCACATACATCTTCAAGGGTTATGCCTCCTTCGATATGCTCATCCCCGCTTATCCTAAGCTCTATAAGCATATCTTCCCCCACAGCTTCCCTCACCGCCTTTAAAATAGCCAGGGGGAACCTTGCCCGATTCTCTATTGGGCCGCCGTATTCATCGGTTCTTTTATTAGTAGCGGGGGAAAGAAACTGGGCCAGAAGCCAGCCGTGACCCCCGTGGATCATAACCATCTTAAAGCCACATACCTTCATCATGGAAGCGGCTCTGGCGTAGTCTTTGCACACCTGGTCCATTTCCTCTTTATTGAAGGCTCTGACATGAACCCCGTCCTCCCTTATATAATCGCAGGGGCCATGGGGATCAAGGCCGTTTATGAATTCCGGGCTTGTGGTATCACCGCCGTGAAATAACTGAATAGAGGGCACTGCCCCGTGTCTGGCTATAAATGAAGCTTCCTTGGTATACTCGCTTCTAAACACCGGAAGTGCCATATTTCCGGCATGCTTTCTATTGGCATAGGGGTTATCAACAACGGTCTCAGCTACGGTTACAGCTGCCGACCCTCCCCTTGCCTTATCTTCAAAGTACAATATCTGTCTTATATCAGGCCCCCGGTACAGCCTGTTTCCGGGCGTCATGGAGCAGGGTCCCGCAAATATCCTGTTGCGAAACCTTACTCTTTTAATGGTAAGGGGGCTGAACAGATGAGGATACATCATTATTTCACACACCTCCTCTTTATTTGACATGGAAAATTTTGAATGTTAAAATTTACTAAAATCCCTAAGACAAGGACGAAAACCATGACTTTTCGAAAATTGATGTATTTCCACAGTGTTGCAAAATACCTGAATTTCTCAAAGGCAGCAGAAGAATGCCACATCGCCCAGACTGCCATAAGCAGGGCCATCGCCGATCTGGAATCAGATCTGGGTTTTCAGCTTTTCTACAGAAACCACCATATGGTGGAGCTGACCCCCGCCGGCAAGTATTTCCTTGAACAGACCAAGGAGGTAGTTCGAATCTACGGATCCGCCCAACAGGTTAGTTCCGAGATAGCGGCCGGATGGGAAGAATCCCTGACCATAGGCTTCGGAGGATATGAGGCCGGCTTTCTGAAACAGTATGTTCCCTCCTTTTTAAAGGAGCATCCGACCTGCTCCGTGGTTTTCCTGGAGTTTCCCTATCAGGTAATTGTACAGAACCTGCTGGAAAAGACCTGCGATGTAATCTTTACCCCCAGCATCCGCCTCAAACATACTTCAAATATCCGAAAAGTAGATATATCCAATGCGCGTTATACTATTACCGTAAGCAAGGATAACCCCCTGTCCAAACTGGATAAGGTTACACCTGAGATGCTGTGCGGAAAGTCCTTCATATGCCCTTCCGACAGAAATCAGAACCGAAAGACCATCGATGCCTTTCATAGACTTTGTGAAGAGCTTGGGATAATACCCGGAAGGCTCATTTATTCCAACACTACCCTTGCAATTATGCAAATGGTGGAACTGGATATGGGTATTACCCTTTTGAGCGAAGCCTTCAGCTCTTCACATAGTTTTAACGTACGTAATATTCTTATAGATACGGATCATCCCTCAAGGAAGCAGCATTGCGCAGCTTCTCTGGATCATGTCTCCAGGCCCATAGTCAAAGCCTTTATGGATCATGTCCAGGATCTGGCTTCTTCCAACATGTCCTCGAAGAAGGGGGATATATTAAAGTAAGGTGTCAGGCAGATGGGATCTGATTCCGTAGTAAGGAAGGTATTACCGTAGAGCAGACCGTCTGTGTCACTTACTATGCTGGGATGGAGGGTGATGATCATATTCGGAACTATCTCCATCTTAACGCTTGAACCGATATCCACCGCATCACCCAGGTCGGGACCCATGCCGTGTCCGCACCATACACCGGTTTTGTAACCGTTGGCGCGGATCTCATTTTCGATAGTCTCTCCCAGATCGCAAATCCGA
>CADBTX010000065.1 GCA_902797705.1 uncultured Lachnospiraceae bacterium
AGGGGGAAGGCAGAATGGGGCGTACACTACTCAGAGATCAAAAGCTCCGTATCCGGCTCCTTTGAAAGATCGTACTCGTACATCACCCGGTCCGCCCCCGACACAGGGGTAAAGCCAAGGGAAGCATAGAGTCCTTCCACCATTCCGTTCTTTCTGCTCCGTATATATTCTCCAACAAGCTTTTTACAGCCCATGTTTTCTGCTTCTTTAATGATACGCCGAAATGCCAGATTTTCAACACCCCGCTTTAATACCCTGCAGGACATGCACCAGTTCTCGATGAAGCACACATCCTCCGGGAGAAGTGGATCACTGCATCCCTTTCTCAGAACGATACAGCTGATTATCCCGTACTCCGTGAATTTATCCGAAAGAGAAACGTAGATCAGCCGGGTATCCGGGGAATCCATCATCTGACGGATCTCTCCGTCTGAATATCTCATGGTACGAAGGTTGAACTGATTTGACTTATTGGTGAGCTGGGCAAACCTTTCCGCCGAATCATCCCCCACTATCCCGGTCTTTCCCTTCATTTCCAGGGCTTTTAAGTATTCCTTATAGTCCACAAAGGAAGCGGCCATTTCCTCCCGCTTCCGGTTCTCTATATAAGAATCCGAGCGGGAAAGATCTTCCTTTGTGATCACGGTCCATTCAAAGGCCCGGGCACTGTCTAAGGTCTGCACGAACTTTTCCGGCTCCAACGGCACATCTATCACCATTACCTCCGGGCAGAAGCGCCTTATGATCTCCCTCTCCGCAGGGTTGTCGTCAAAGAAGACCAGACTGTTCATGCCGATATTCAGCTCTCTTGCGATATATGCCATATTGCCGGCTTTGTCCGACCAGTTGGCCACAAAGCAGGCGATGTCCGTGAGTTTAAGGAGCATATTCTCATTTTTTTCAAAGGGCTCCTTTGCGATCTCCTCATCATTCTTGGAATTGACCGCGATCAGCACGCCTCTTCTCTTTAAGGCGAGTATATACCTCTGAAATGCGAGATAGGCTTCTCCTATGGGATCATTGGGATCCAGATTGATATGTTCCGGTCCCTCGTCCCCCACGACTCCGCCCCATATGGTGTTGTCAAGGTCCAGTACAAGGCATTTTCTCACCCTTCCGAGGTCCGGCATCATCATGGCTGTTACTTCTCCGGCCGCATCCTTCAGGTATTCCATGTTGAAGCCCTGCTTGCTGAGATAATAGGCCGTGTCGTCAAACCAGTTTTCCTTCCCCTTAAGGGATGAGAGATACTCCATATCTATAATGCGTACATTTCCCGGGTGGTTCTCCGTAAGGTACATATTGAACTTTCTCATAAGAGCCCGGGAAGAATTACCGTAACCGGCCTCCAGAGCGCCCCAGGGACGCTCCGGGGGAAGTGCTATATTGGAGAGAAGAATAGTTACACCGCTTATTTTCGAAATATGCGTTGTTATATTATTTATATACGTAATATTTTCCTGAAGGGCAGCATCATTTTCCCATCTGAAGTCATTATGCCGAAATAAAAGCACCACGAACCTGGGTTCAAAGGAATAAAGCGGGGAAGCGCTGTCCAGAACATCCATATTTATGCCGTCATATTCCCCCTCGTATATGTCGGCCTCCACATTCTCACGGTCCAGGAAAAGACGGAGCAGCTTTACGAAATGCTGAATGGAATAGGTCCCGAGCACGGCTATCTTCTGCTTTTCCCCATTCCCGTTCTTCTTCGCAAAGGAATTGTCCTCCGGATTTTTTATGAGCCGGTTTGCCATTTTTAATAATTTATGGGTGGATTCCTTAAAAAGATCACTCAATCCTTTTCGCCCTCCTTAAGTCTGACCCTGAGATCCTTGAAAAATCTCTGAAGGATCTCAGTACATTCCTCCTGCAGCACCCCCTCCTCAGTCTCCACCTGGTGATTGAAGCGCTCCTCATTCAATATGTTCAATATGGAGCCGCCGCAGCCGGATTTCGGCGAAGAGGCCCCGAAAACACAGCGCTTTATCCGGGACTGGACTATGGCGCCGGCGCACATGGGGCAGGGTTCCAGGGTAATGTAGATGGTACAGTCCTCCAGCCTCCAGTCCCCTGCTTTTTTCACTGCTTTTTTTATGGCGGAGATCTCTGCGTGGGCCAGTGTGCTCTTATCGGTATTACGTCTGTTGTAGCCCCTTCCCATTATGACGCCGTCATCTCTTACAATGACGCAGCCTATGGGCACCTCCCTGTATGCAAGGGCCTTTTTTGCCTGCTTTAAGGCCTCCTTCATATACCTTTCATCTCCGGAAAGCATTTACAGCCTCTTCCCGGATCTCAGGTATGAGAGATAATTCATGACCATAAGGGAGATCTTTAAGGTCAGGGCATCATCAAATTTCCGTATATCAAGTCCCGTGGTCTTCTGCAGCCTCTCTATCCTGTAGACCAGCGTATTTCTGTGAACATAGAGCTGGCGTGAGGTTTCGGAAACATTCAGGCTGTTTTCAAAGAAGCGGTCAATGGTCTGAAGAGTTTCTTCGTCCAGGTGCCAGGGTATATTGTCGCCAAAGATCTCCTTAAGGAAGAAGTCACAGAGATTCTCAGGAAGCTGGTAGATAAGGCGCCCCACTCCCAGTCCGGAATATGCGGTGATATTCTCATTTTCGTAAAAGATCTTTCCCACATCCATGGCCATACGGGCCTCTTTGTAGGATTTGGAGACCTCCTTTATCTCGTTTACCACAGTTCCGTAGGAAACCCTTACATCCGCCAGGGCCTCGGTATTTACCATATCCACCAGGGTGGCAGCCACATTCCGCATGGCTTCGGGACTGTCGCCGGACTCCAGATCTTTTACGACTATCACTTCCTTCTCGTCAACAGCAGTCACATAATCCCCGTAGGTACTGCTGAAAAGCCCCTTGACCACATCGATTATGTTGTCACCGTTCCGGTCATTCTTCTGTTCTACGATATAAATGGCCCGCTTTTTATCCGTATCTATATGGAGCTTCTTTGCTTTATTGTAAATATCCACCAGAAGCAGGTTATCAAGCAGCAGATTCTGGAAGAAGGAATTCTTGTCGAATTTTTCCCTGTAAGCCTTATCCAGATGGGAGAGCTCATTCGCCAGGGTCTTTCCCACGATGCTGATACTGTCGTCACTGCCCCGGGCCACCACCACGTAGATCGCGATCTCCCCGTCATCCACCCGGAAGAGGTGGTTTGTGCCCTGGACCTGGGAATCCGCTCCGCTGTCAATAAAGGATCTTATGCTTAGTGGCGATATCTCCATATCTTCTGCGGTCGCTGCCGCCAAAGTGCCGTCAATGTCATAACAGGCAAGTTCCACCTTTGATATGGCCTTCATATCATCCAGGCAGGATTTTATTATCTGGTTTGCGATCATAGTTTTTGGCTCCCTTGTGGTCTATTATTTTGTTTACCCCTCATCCGGCTGCTAACGCAGCCACCTTCCCCCACTGAGTGGGGGAAGGCAGGAGAAGGCTTCGGCCACCTTCCCCCACTGAGTGGGGGAAGGCAAGGAAGGCTTTGCTATATGACATTATATCCCAAACAATTAGAAAATGGCACCACCCTTTCAGATGGTGCCATGCGTTGATCTTTGGGACCGTATCAGTTTGTAATGGTCTTCTCGGTTTCCTTATCGAATACGTGGATCTTCTCGGTATCGATAACGAACTTAACCTTGTCGCCGGGACGGGCGGTAGTTCTGGGATCCACCCTGGCGGTCATTGAGAAGTCAGCAAAATCGAAGTACAGGAATACTTCTGCACCAAGAAGCTCATAAACCCTGATCTCTGCCTCGAATACGGCGTCAGGATTAAGGGTGCTGACTGCCATCTCGGAATCGTAAACATCCTCGGGACGGATACCGAAGGTAACGGTCTTTCCTGCATAGCCGCCCTCGATAACCTTCTTAGCCTTTGCGGGAGGAAGGGGAATGCTGTGTCCTGCGATCTCGAGGCTGGCGTTCTCGCCCTCTACCTTCACATTGGCATCCAGGAAGTTCATCTGAGGCGATCCCATGAAGCCTGCTACAAAGAGGTTTCCGGGCTTCTCATAGAGGTTCTGGGGAGTATCAACCTGCTGTACCACGCCGTCCTTC
>CADBTX010000066.1 GCA_902797705.1 uncultured Lachnospiraceae bacterium
CGGACAGAGGTTATCACCACCTCGTGCTCGAACTTGTCTATATCCGCAACACCCTTAACCTTTACAAAGATCCCGCTTTTATTTCCTTCAAGGGCGGAGGCGCCTATCTTCTCCCTGAATTCCGGAAGTTCTTCGTCAGAAATAAAAAGCTTTATCTTTATGGAATCCGTGAAATCAGTGATACCTATGGATATCACGTTCTTCTGATTCCCTATGGAATGCTGGTCATAGGTGATGAGCTGTCCCCTTATCACCACGTCGCCGATGGGCTCCACGATATCCTTTATAGGGATCGGGTCTTCAACAACATCCGAACGGTACAGCACATCCGGATCCGAGGTCCGCCTGAAGGCCGGTCTCCGTACGGATCCCTGCTTTTTCCCGGCTTTCTTATTCTCTTCCGGCGGAGCCTCCTTTTCCCTGCGGCTCCCCTTATTTTCCATAAGTTCCTTAAATTCTTTTTTCAGTTCCTCTTCAACCTTGCGTCTTTCAAGGGATACCTCAGCCTTGACATATTCGATCCGTACATCCGTCTTTATCCCGAATCTCCTGTTGAAGACATTTGAAAAATATTCGGAAAGATCAAGAGCCATCTTTTCCGCTTCCTTACCGAATATCATCTCCATCGGAACCTTCAGTGTCACCCTGTTGTCACTGCAGCTGACTTCAGAATTCCTGTAGAGCTGGTTTATTATCGGATAATCTTCCCTGAGTTCCAGAGCTATGGAATCCCTGTAAACCTCCAGTATCTCCTCCGAAGAAAAGCTTCCGCCAAGCTCAAAGGACTCATGTATCTTCGGCACCACGCCTATATTTCCGAAAACCTGCTTCCTAAGTTCCCTCTCCGCCCGGAAAATGTCCTCCTTCCCTATGACGGCATGACTCCTGGCATAGATATGAAAGCCCTTTCTGTCGCGGCTCCTGAGTATCTTTGTTATCTTTACATCACTAAAAAGCCCCTGCATTTCAGGCGGGAGCTTTAGAGTGGGAAATACTTCAAAAAAACCCTTACTTTCCATAGTTATCCAATTCTGTCTTCAATGCGGACAAAAGCTCTTCTTCCGGGACCTTTTTCAGGATCTCTCCCTTTTTGAAGATCAGCCCTTCCCCGTCGCCGCCGGCAACGCCAAGATCCGCTTCCCTGGCTTCTCCGGGCCCGTTCACGGCGCAGCCCATCACAGCCACCTTTATATCGAGATCATATCCCCTCACCAGTTCCTCAACCTTATTTGCAAGGCCAATGAGATCGATCCTTGTCCTTCCGCAGGTGGGGCAGGACACAACCTCCACCCCTCCCCTTCGTAATCCCAGGGTCTTTAGTATCAGCTTCGCGCTCTTTATCTCCTCCCTTGGGTCTCCGGTAAGGGATACTCTGATGGTGTCGCCTATTCCCTTATTCAATATGATCCCCAGACCGACGGATGACTTGATATTCCCGGACAGAAGGGTTCCGGCCTCGGTGATACCGACGTGGAGTGGATGGTCCGTTTCCTCCGAAATAAGCTCATAGGCAGATACACACATCAGCACGTCACTGGACTTTATGCTGATAACGATGTTGTCATACTGAAGCTCTTCTATCATCCGTGTTTTTTCGAGGGCGCTTTCCGTAAGTCCCTGCGCCGTGACGCCTCCGTATTTTTCCAGATATTTCTTTTCAAGGGAGCCGGAATTCACCCCCACCCTTATGGGGATATTCCTTTCCCTGCAGGAGTCCACAACCTTTTTCAGGTTTTCGTATCCTCCGATATTTCCCGGATTTATCCTTATCTTGTCGGCGCCGTTTTCTACAGCCGCAATAGCCATCCTGTGATCAAAGTGGATGTCCGCCACAAGGGGGATATGTATCCTTTTCTTTATCTCCTTTATGGCCTCTGCCGCTTTTTTATCCGGCACGGTACAGCGGATTATCTCACAGCCCTCTTCCTCCAGGGACAGTATCTGGGACACGGTATTTTCCACATCATCCGTCCTGGTGTTGCACATGGACTGGATCGCTATGGGACTCCCGCCGCCTATACAAACATTTCCGATATAAACCTTTTTTGTGTCTTCTCTACGCATATGAAGATTATATCATCAATACCAGTTTCTTTCCATTGCGGGATAGACTATAAGGATAACCGTCCCCGCCACGCATAAGAGGATTCCGCACATGATTATAATCGGGATTATGGTCATTTCATTTTTATAAACCGTCTTTTCTTCCGCATCAGTTCCCGGGGAGGCCAGATTATTCCCCGTCTTTTCGTATATACCTTCGCCATTCCCTGACAATTCGGTTTTTGTAGTGATATCCCCTGACAGCGTGGCCTTTAGCGTATCGTTCCCTGAGAGCCCGGCTTTTTCGGCATCCTTCTCTGACAGTGTGCCCTTTTTAGCTGCGCTCCCGGAGAGCATGGCCTTTGGCGTATCGTTCCCTGAGAGCCCGGCTCTTTCGGCATCCTTTTCTGACAGCGTGCCCTTTTTAGCTGCGCTCCCGGAGAGCGTGGCCTTTGGCATATCGTTCCCTGAGAGCCCGGCTCTTTCGGCATCCTTCTCTGACAGCGTGCCCTTTTGCAGGTTGTTCCCGGAGAGCGTGCTCTTTTGCAGGGTGCTCCGGAGACCGTTTTCCCCATTTTTAGAAGCATCCACATTTTCAATAATGAATTCGGCACTTTCCTGGGATTTGTGCCCAAGCTCATCGGAAGCGCTTATCTTTAACACATATTTCCCCGGCTCGCTTATCTCCCTTCCGTCGTACTCTCTGCCCGAAAGAGTGATCCTGGCGTTCACATATGTCAGGTCCTCAATATATCCGAAGGGGTCTCCCTCCAGGGCAAAGCTCCGGAAGGTCTTTTTATCAATGCCTTTAAGGCTCCTTATCACCGGGGAAGACCGGTCTATGGTAAAGTATCCGTTCTTCTCATATACATTTCCGTTCTTCTCTACCTCATAGCGTACCGCATAGTTTCCTTCGTCGGAAAGGGTTATGCTTCCTGGCTCCTCTTCAAATGCCTCCAGCAGCTCCCCCGCAGCTCCATGTCTTTCTATAATGACCTTTCCCTCATCCACGATATCATTTTTGACTCCGGCTTTTATGCAGACATTGTCCTCCCTCTTTTCGAAATTCCTGAAGCCTGTCAAATATAATTCCGGTTCCTCTTCCTTCTTCCCCTCCTCATCACTGTTGTCCCGGTTCTTCTCACTATGCTCCTTTTTCCTGTCCTCCTTTTCAAGAGAAAACTCATATTTTCCAAGGTTTCCGGTCATATCCTCCGCCTCCAGAAGGAATTCATTTTTCCCGATCCTGAGGTCTTCAAGGCTTATCTCCCTTTCCATTACTCCCTTCAGCTTTCCGTCAAATGTCTCCTCCTCCGTCTTCTCTCCGTTAAGATAAAGTGTCAGTCTTTCTATGCCCGATAAGTCGTCCTCTGCTGCCAGCCTGATCCTTATCTTCCCAGTCCCCTTTTTTTCTTCCTCTATGACTCTCTCCCTTAATCCCGGCTGCCGGTCATCAATGACGAGCTCAGGGCTCCTCCTTTCTTCAGACAGGTTTCCTGCCATATCCTTAGCTCTGATAACGACACTGCCCCTGAAGCCCGGATTCAGCTGGATCTCATCTCCGTAAGCCTCGTACTCGCTTTGATCCACCTTATTTTTTATACGGAATATGAAATGGTCCACTCCGCTTATCCCATCTTCCGCAAACGGGGTAATGATCACGCTTTTTGAGGTAAATATCTTTCCGTCAAAGGTATTTACATTCCTGTCCGAAGGCCTAACATTGATGTTTCCCATAACCGGAGCGGAAGCATCGTAGATAAAGTGATCTACCGGCAGTTCCTGCTCTGTCTTAATGCCCCATCCGTCCTCGCTCCAGGCTTCAAGGCTGTATTCTCCCTCCTTAAAACTAAATTCATTATGCGCTTCTTTCAGTTCATATACCTCTTCCTCTCTGCCGTTTTTTACCGAAAGAAAGGTACAGATCCCCTCCGGAGGATCGATCATAAGCTTTGGCTCATCCCCGGAAAGGAAACCGTCAGCGCCCTTTTCCCCGTAAGAAAATTCCGTTTTGCAGTCCAAATCTTCCAGGTTCCTCACCCTTATGATAAAGCTTTCCGGGAGTTCATCTTCCTTCATTGTGTCTCCGCTTATCCTGTCTATCCACAAAAAAGATACCTGCATATCCCCTCTTAGATCCAGGCGGAAACAGCCCCCCTTAACAGGCGTATAGATATCCCTCCCGTCAATCTCCTCACATTCACAGAAGATCCAGTCCCGTTCCTTCATATCCTCTGTTTCAGGCGGCCTTACTCCCTTAAACTCAAAAGTAATGTCGGAGCTGGCAAGGTATTCCCCGTCTTCATTTTGATAAACCGGCCTCCCCATCATATCCAGGACTGAAAACCCCTTGTCTTCAGCGAAAGCCGTGAATACCGCCACAATGTCTATAAGGAACAGTACCAGCACCGCCGCGGTAAACTTAAGCCATTCATTTAACACTCTTTTTGATGATCTCTTTTTCATTTTGACCTCCCTTTCATCCCTTTAACAGTTCCATTTTTTCCAGACGTTTTGTGATCTTCTGGAATTCCTTTGTTTCCTGTATTCCGTTGATACTTAAGGATTCGCTGTATATCTTTTCCAGTTCTTCATATCTTCCGAGAGACTCCAGATATTTCATATGTTCCGTATATGCATTGGCGCACCCTCCTTTTGCTTCAGCCTTCCTGAAAAAGACTCCTGCGTTTCTATGGTCCCCGATCCCCTGATAAAGCTTTGCCATAGCCACATATCTCTCGGGGTCCATATCCCCGCTCTCCATAGCCTCTGCCTTATCCATATAGGAGATAGCCTCCTTAAAGTATTCAGTTTTCCTGTCAGGAAATTTCTCTCCCAGAAGCCTGCAGATCGCAGACATCATGTTCAGGGACTGCAGCTCCAGATCCCCCGGTGTTTCGTTATCTTCAATAAGCTTCATAAGCTTTTTCCCCTGATCATATCCGTCTAAAAGCACTGCGGCCCCTTCGGTGCCCTCTTCCTCCTCAGACAGCGTAAGGCAAAGGCCGAGATATGTGAGTTTCACCCTTATCTTTCCTTCACTGTCCGCCACTGAGTCGGTGTAATCCCTGAAATCCCTTATATTCTTCAAATAGTCTGTTATGCTGGTATTGAATGATGATAGATATTCTGAAATGTTCTTTAGATATCCGGCTTCCGGAAATGATTTCTGATCTGCTTTGTTAAAGTAAGAAGCGGCTCTCTTAAAATCCTTAAGGTCTTCAAATGCAGTTAAGCCGCATTCTGTCAGGAGTTCGTCCATTCTGTCGGTATTGCCGTAACCGGAATCTATGTAATAATCCATCCGGTTCAGCCCGTCTCCCGGAGCCCCCACCTTTCTGTAAAGAGAAAGGAGCCTTAGATACGCCTCTTTTTCATAGCCGTTTATCTCCACAATGGCTTTTGTGTAGCAGCGTTCAGCCCCGCTGTAATCTCCGTTGTAAACTGCTTCATTCCCCTCTTCAACGGTCCTCCTGTATATATCCGCAACCAGGGCAGTCTTCTTTTTCTGTTCGGCCCCGTAGTATAGGGCTGATACCACAGTGACGATGCAGGTAAGTACAGCAGCAGTTATTGACAGTCTTTTCTTAAGATCCTTACGTCTTCTAAGATCTTTCTCCATTTCATCTACAGAAGCGTATCGTTTGTCCGGATCTCTGTTCACTGCCTTTTTTATAACAGCCTTTACGGCTCTGTCCTTATTCCTGAAGATCTGATCCATGGTCCTTCCAAGGGAATAGATATCACTTCTCACATCCGTTTTTCCCTCATACTGCTCCGGCGCCGCATATCCCTTTGTTCCAAGAGCCACCCCGTCCCGCCCCTTATTCAGCAGTTCCTTTGATGTGCCAAAATCAATAAGACAGACCGTGAGATCCGGCCTCACCATCACGTTTTCCGGCTTCATATCTCTGTAGATCACCGGCTTTCTTCTGTTATGCAGGGCTTTTAAGGCATGCATCAATGAAAAGGTGAAGGAATAGGCGTTTCTTTCCACAAGTCCGGGATTGTCCCTTATCAGATCCCGAAGGTTCTTTCCCTCCACATATTCCATCACGAGGCAGGCCTCATTATCCATTTTGAAGATGTCCATTATCCTTACGAGATTGGGATGTCTTATGCTCCGCAGCACATTTGCCTCCGATATCACCGCATCCGCAAGATAGGGTTTATCGCAGCTTATGACCTTTATCACCCATTTCATCCGGAGCTTCAGATCTTCGGCAAGATAAACCCGGCTCATGCCGCCGGTCTTTAAGAGTCGAAGAACTCTGTACTTTTCCCCAATGATCATTTATAGCCGCTCCTTTCCCTCTATAGAGCCCCCGCCCGCGGGCGCTTCTCCTTTCACTCTGTGAAGCCTCCCCATGCCCGCGGGCATACCCCTTTTCTGGAACAAAAACAAAAATAGAATGTCAAAAACCATATTGCAAAAATAAATGGATACTCCGGGCGAACGCCCCTGAATCATTCATCTCTGCCTGAAGCAGAGAACAGATCTTATTACCTGAGAACCTCCATCAATTCTGATATTTCCCATATTTTCCGAAAATACTACATGACTTGGTGATTCTCGTGACAGAAATGATAAACCGCCTTTCACCTTTTGTCAAGGAGAAGTTTCTCCACTCATCTCTCCCATCTCTCCGTCATTCCTCCCTATTTTCCAACCCTCCCCGATAGATTTGCCAAGTCTTCCATTTCTATCAGGGCATCGCACTCCATCGTCTTTTCTCCACTAGTATAGCTGTCGCAGAATAGCTCCAGCATTGCGCAGTATGCTTGCCTGAGAGTGCGTGTCAAAAAACGCAGGCGTAGCGAGCTAAGCCGAGACTTTTTCGCCACGTGCTATCAGGTAAGCAGGCAAGCATATGGTTGAGTTATTTAAGAACAGCTATACTAGTATCACCGTCGCAAAATATCCGGACTATAGCGAAAAATGCCTTTCCAAGAGTGCATATCTGAAAGCGATGATCCACCCATGTTTTTCCATACAGCCTGATAACTTAAATAACAGCCGCAGTAAGAATTATCGATCGATACTGCCATGAACTTCTCATTCCAAAAATGGCGTTCTCTAAATTAATAGAAAACGCCATCCATAGTTCTTGCAGATCCGGTTATAATGCTAATAATATCGGCACTATCTCGAAATACAAAAACCTTTTTCGCCGTTATACCTATCCACAGGATTCACCCCTTCAAAGCAGATACTGTCTGATCATGGTTTTGATGATGTTGGAATTGATCGGAGTCTGAGAGGTTTCAAAAGACATGATAAGATTTACTCCGGGATAATACCCACTCTGTTCATAGCAGTTGATCTTATATATATTTCTTTGAGCATATTCTTCGTCATCCATCATACCAAAATGTTCCCAGACATACTCCCTTCTGTTTCTAAGATTCAGGCAGATAAAATCCGGTCTCACGCTTCCCTTTCCCTCAAGAAAAACAGGAAACTCATATTTATATGGAACACCGAACTTTTCAAGCATATTGGCAATGATGATCTCCGACTTGGACCTCACCCTGATCCCGCTGTCGGAGTAATATTCTGCATCATCCTCACCAAATCCCATTGGTTCGTAAGGCTGCGAAATCCACTCCGTCTTATACCTTTCATCCGGAATCTGGACAGGTATTACCAGTTTTTTTCTTGCTTCAGACATACTCTCATAAATATCTTTGATCGAATTGGATGTAATATATTCCAGATACTCTGATACGATAGAGAGTTCCCTTTTAGCTATCCTGCCGATCTTCCGGTCATAATCCTTCTGTGCAAGTCTTCCGGCCACTTCACAGTTTTCTTTTGTGATATACCTGCCATTGTTATCCTTAGGATCGGTGCGCCAGAAGTATTCGGCACAATTCTTTCTGCGGCTGATCCGAAGATGTCCTTTCGGTACGTTTTTCAATGCCTTCTCCTTATCCCGGACAATAGCCTCCAGTAAATACTTCCTCTCCTTCAACAGATCCATAATACTGTCGTTCAGATACTTTTCATTTGTTACATTTGCTTCTTTTCTCATTACATGTCTCCTTTCCTATGCAATATGTAGTGATCTATTGTTCCTAAGCCGGAAAATTATATCTCCGGCCTAACAATCTGAAAGTTATGACTTTTTGCGGACGAAATCGGAAATTATCCGCAAAAATCCGGCTTCGCCGGACACGCCGACCAGCTTGCTGGTCGCCTGGTCA
>CADBTX010000067.1 GCA_902797705.1 uncultured Lachnospiraceae bacterium
TCATGCCTTCTTAAACCTCACAACATTCCAGCTTAAATGCGGAACCCTGACAAGGGCCTTGCCCTCATGGATCTCAGGTGCAGCACCCTCGGAAGGCGCCACATTAAAGGGCGACTCTTCAGTATTCACGGCCTTCACATCATCATTGTGCATGTAGATATGGCCGTCCGGAGAAAGATCACCGAAGGAACGGAGATCCACTTCCACTTCATAATCCTCTGTCATATCACGGTTAACTATAAACACCGTCACCTCGCCGCTGTCATCCACCGTGGCTACGGAATCTATGTAGGGCACATTCTCAAAATCCTCACAGGAATATACGGGACTGTCTACTATGGTATTAAGTGCGGTTCCACGGCCGTACTTTGACGCATGCATGAAGGGATAATAAATGGTCTGAGCCCATGCGCCGCCGCCGTTACGGGTCATAATGGGAGCTATGACATTTACGAGCTGGGCGAGGCAGGCCACCTTTACCCTGTCGGCGTTTCTGATGAGTGTTATGAGCATCGAGCCCACGAGAAGTGCGTCTTCGAAATTATACACATCCTCCAGAAGCGGTAATGCCCTGTTCCACTTGTCCTGCTTCCAAATCTCCTTGTCCTGCTCCTTTGAATGATACCAGACATTCCACTCGTCAAAGGAAAGATTCAGAACATGCTTACTGTGCTTTTTGCCCTTTATGGCATCGCATATGGAAGCAACACTCTTTATAAAGTCGTCCATATCCATGGCCCGGGCCAGGAATCCGGGAGTGTCCCCGGTGGGATTCTCATAGTATCTGTGAAGAGAAACATAGTCCACGTTTTCGTAGCACTCATCCAGCATTTCCATTTCCCAGCTGCCAAAGGTAGGCATCTCGGATGAGGAGGAACCGCAGGCCACAAGCTCAATGTCCGGGTCCACCCACTTCATCATCTTTGCAGCTTCATTTGCTGCTCTTCCGTATTCCTTCGCGGTTTTCTGTCCCATCTGCCAGGGGCCGTCCATCTCGTTTCCGAGGCACCATAGCTTTATTCCGATGGGATCCTTTCTGCCGTTTTTGATCCTGAGGTCTGAAAACCTGCTTCCGGAGGGATGATTGGCGTATTCCACAATATCCCTTGCCTGCTCAGGCCCCCGGGTTCCCAGATTTATGGCGTACATGATGTCGCTTCCGGCCTTTTTTGTCCACTCGGCAAATTCATGAAGCCCCACTTCGTTGGTCTCTGTGGTAAACCAGGCAAGATCCAGCCTCTTCGGACGATCTTCCACCGGGCCTACGCTGTCCTCCCAGTTAAAGCCCGATACGAAATTTCCTCCGGGATAGCGCACCATGGGCACCCCCAGATCCTTCACCAGCTTTATGACATCTTTTCTGAAGCCCAGTTCATCGGCTTCCGGATGGGATGGCTCGTAGATCCCGCCGTAAACAGCACGTCCCAGATGCTCGATAAAGGAACTGTATATCCTCTCATCTATTTCTCCTACGGTAAAATCCCTGTCCAATATTATCCTGGATCTTTTCATTTTCTACCGAAATCCTTTCTTTATTTCCGTAGTTTACCTTTGCCCTGTGATAAAGGATCCTACATATAATCCCTTATATTAAAGCTTTCATCCGTCTTCTCTTCTTCTTCCGTGATACCCGGAACAAATTCCGTCACGTATGTATCTCCCGAATCCCTGTCGATATGATAACGGATCTGCGCCCCCGTATAGGATCTGAAGAGGACTACGATCTCCTTGTCACCTCCGGACTCCACTTCCCAATAGAGCTCATATTCTCCGTCTTTCTCAATATCCTTGAGATCCGGATTACTGTCATAGCAATAATTCTTTACGGCGGAAAGTGCCTCCTCATCACTGAGGCTAGACGGCTCTGCCGTCTCCTCTGATGCAGCCTCTTCTGAAGCCGTCTCCTCTGATGCAGCCTCTTCTGAAGCCGCCTCTTCTGAAGCCGTTTCCAAAGCTGCCGCCTCCCTTGACGGATCCGCCTTATTGTCTCCTTTTGCTCCGCATCCCGCCAGCACTGCAATGAGAAGCGCCGACACAAAAATAAACAGATATTTTTTCATATCCAGCATCACTCCTTAAGGACCATGATATCCCCATGAAACAGATCAATATTATCCCTATTATAAACCATAGATTCTTGTTTTTCATCAGAAAAGTATCGACTTATTTACGGGCATATTTTTCAGGCTTATTTTACGGCCATGCCGATTAGTCTCACAGCCAGCGCTGCGATCCAGGCAACGGCGCACTGCCAGAGGACCACTGCCATCGCCCATCTGCCTCCCATTTCTCTTTTAATGGAGGCAACCGCTGCGACACAGGGTGTGTATAGAAGTGAGAATACCAGCAGACTGCAGGCAGTCACTGCGGACAGCGAATTTCCGACTCCCTCACCTGCAAAAAGTACTTCCAGGACTGAAACCACGCTCTCCTTTGCCATAAAACCGGAGATCAGTGATGTGACTATCCTCCAGTCCCCCAGTCCCACGGGCTTAAAAAGGGGAA
>CADBTX010000068.1 GCA_902797705.1 uncultured Lachnospiraceae bacterium
CACCATATCAATGGCCTGTGATTTCCAGGATCCTCCCGAACTCATCCCGCAGTTTGTAAGGGAGTGGGAAAATGGTTACAAGATCGTGAGCGCCATTAAGACCGGAAGCAAGGAAAACGCTTTCATCTACTTTTTAAGGACGCTTTATTACAGGATCATAAGGAATATGTCCGATGTGAAGATGATAGAGAACTTTACGGGCACAGGTCTTTACGACAGATCCTTTATCAGTCTTTTACGCAAGCTTGACGATCCCATCCCCTTTCTCCGGGGTATCGTTGCGGAATACAATTTCAAGAGAAAAGAGATACCCTTTGTACAGCCAAAGAGGAGGGCGGGTAAGACCAGCAATAATTTCTACAAGCTCTATGACGCTGCCATGCTTTCCATCACTTCATACACAAAGGTGGGGCTGAGGCTGGCTACCTTCTTCGGTTTCTTTGCCGGTGTCGTAAGCTTTATCATAGCGATCTACTATACAGTCATGAAGCTCACCCACTGGTACAGCTTTTCCGCAGGATACGCTCCCATGCTTATAGGAATGTTCCTTCTCGGATCCCTGCAGCTCTTCTTTATCGGTTTCATGGGTGAATACATCCTGAACATCAATACCCGTATCATGCACCGCCCTCTGGTGGTGGAAGAGAAGCGACTGAATTTTGATGTGCCGGAGGGTGATGCGGAAGGGGATAAGGAAGAGGCCACGTGACATCCGGATGAACATAATGGCTTCCCCCTTTGGGGGAAGCTGTCGGCGGAACGCCGACTGATGAGGGTATTCCGCTCTTTACATATGTCTGTTTGTCTTGAATTTCAGTGAATCTCTGTTTGCCTTTTTAATGAAATCCTCGTAGGCTGCCCGGAAAAGCCGTATAAATATGGCGGGGGGCAGTTTTTTATACAATATCTTTTCGATCTTCAGGATAAGGCCGTTGTCCGCAGGCTGCTTAACGTAGTCGTTCCATGGGGAGATGGCTATGTACTTGTCGAAGAGCTCGTTATCCGGATGCACATTGTTCTTGTGCCATGGAAACTCACCCACAAAGCGGAAAAAGTGATAGATCACCGGGCTTGTAAGTGCGGAGCGGAGCTCGTCCGGAGTGTAGAAGCCCTTTCCACCGAAGGTATGGAAATAGGACCTTAAAGAGAAAGCAATGTAGGCGGGCTGGATATTGTACCGGGGACTCAGCTTCATTATCTCGCCCTTTAATACCACGTTGATAAGGTCCTGATCCGGTGAGGGGTACCAGGCTCTCACGTTTTTTACATGATCGGCGATCCGTTCGGAACAGCGCATGCTCCGCCACCTTTTCATGTCAAAAAGGATGACTCCGGAATTGTAGTAAAAATCCGCCATGTCGAAATTCAGGCGTTTCTTATGCTTACGCACCAGGGAATCCATGCACATGGCAATGGGGTGGTCTCCCATATCAAGGGTCAGGAGATCGTCAAGCTTCCCGGTCACTATGGTATCCGCGTCCAGATAGAGCAGGCGGTCGATATCATCGTTTAGAGTAAAAGAAAGGAAAAGCCGCATGTTAGCCGCATAAGAACCTCTGTAGCTTGGCATGTGCATTTCCTTCATAAGGGCGATGAGGTTCTCGGTCCCTACAAAATTAAGCTGGCGTCCGTACTGGGCAGACAGGCTTCTGAGCCTCTGGGAGGAGAATTCCGACAGATCTTCACCAAGGATAAAAATGTGGATATTATCTATGTGCTTATTGTTCTCTAAAAGGCTGGTTATGCTGGCTCCGGCATAGGGAGCGTATTTTTCGTTAAACTGATAAAGTACGTTAAGGGTCATATCTGTTCCTTTTCAAAAAAAGAGCGTAACTATCAGGAAATCTTCGGATTCTGAACAGTTACTAAAGCGCACTAATTGTCAAAACGAAAAGAGTTTTGCCGATAACTATAACACGTTGAAATAATCATGTAAATAGAATATGATTACAGTTGCCTGAACGCAGAACTGAAGCGATGCCGCTTGGTTAGGAAGCCTGAAATATAATGAATATCTCGATAATAATACCCGTCTACAATACAAAAGAAGAATACCTCACGTCCTGTCTGGAAAGCGTTTTACATCAGGATTTTGAGGACTTTGAGGTCATTGCCGTAAATGACGGCTCCACCAACGGCTGTGAAAAGCTCCTGGAAAGTTATGGTGAAAAATATCCCAATATGGTTTACATAAATCAGAAAAACGCCGGAACCAGTGTGGCCAGAAATACGGGCCTTTCCAGGGCCAAAGGGGATTATATCCTCTTTGTTGATGCAGACGACTATCTTTCCACCGGTGCCTTAAGGACAGTTTATGAAGCCATGAAAAGGAATGATACGGATATCCTTTTCTTCGGCTATGCCACAAACTATACCAACAGGGAGATGAGACGGGTGCTGAAGGATCCGGATCCCGGTCTCTTCGAAAGAGAGACTCTGGAACTTGCGGTCCTTAAGGGCGATAAGCGCCTGGG
>CADBTX010000069.1 GCA_902797705.1 uncultured Lachnospiraceae bacterium
CGGACTCATCTTTCTTCCATATATGGCAGGAGAGCGTTCTCCCATATGGGATCCGAAAGCCAAGGGAGTCTGGTACGGAATAGATTTCACCAAGACAAAGGGGCATTTCATCCGCTCCGCTATGGAGGGAGGCGCATTTGCTCTCCGGCACAATCTGGAGATCGCAGAGAAGTGCGGAGGAGAAGTGAAGGAACTGAGAGCCATGGGCGGCGCATCCCTTGCGAAGATATGGACCCAGATCAAATCCGATGTTACGGGTAAACCAATAACCGTATGCCACTCAGGGACGGAGACATCCCTTGGGGCAGCGATCCTTGCGGGAGTCGGCACCGGAGTATATAAGAGCTTTGAGGAGGCGGTCTCGCTCACCGTCCACACCACAAGGCATCACGAGCCGGACCCTTCCAATAAGGAGGTTTACGACAGGAACTATGAGATATACAGAGAATTATATGAGGATCTTAAGGGGCTGATGAGGAAATAAGTCCGAAAGGGAGAGCCTTAGATCACAGGAGTAAAGAAAAGGAGA
The DNA here is from genome assembly GCA_902797705.1 of uncultured Lachnospiraceae bacterium. Taxonomy (GTDB): domain Bacteria; phylum Bacillota; class Clostridia; order Lachnospirales; family Lachnospiraceae; genus NK4A144. Next base: position 530 of record CADBTX010000069.1, read on the forward strand.
CAGAAAATGAAAGCAGGAGTGATATACGCACCTAATGATATAAGATACGAGGATATGGCAGATCCGGAACCGAAGGCCGGAGAGATCAGGGTCAAGGTAAAGTACACCGGGATCTGCGGATCTGATGTGCCGAGGGTAAATGCCGATGCATGTCATTTTTATCCCAATGTGATAGGTCATGAGTTTTCGGGAGTGGTAGACAAGGTAGGCGAAGGCGTAAGCAGCTTCAAGGCCGGAGACCGTGTTGCGGGAGTGCCGTTAGTGCCCTGCATGGAGTGCCCGGACTGCCGTATGGGAAATTACGCACTGTGCAAGCATTACAGCTTCATTGGATCCCGTCAGCAGGGTTCCTTTGCCGAGTATGTTTGTGTTCCGGAAACAAATGCCGTTCATATCGAAGACAGTGTTTCCTTTGAGCAGGCGGCTCTCTTTGAGCCCACCACCATCGCGCTTCACGGACTGGAGAGGGTAAATTACAAGGCCGGCAAATATGTGGCAGTTCTTGGTACAGGTACAATAGGCGTGCTTCTTGTAAACTGGCTCCGGGTATTCGATGCGAAGAAGATCGTGGTATTCGATATCGTTCCCGAAAAGCTGGAATTCGCAAAGAAGATGGGTGCTGATGACGGTATCAACACACTGGATAAGGACTTTATGGAGCAGGCTCTGGCCCTTACCGGCGGACATGGATTTGACTATGTATACGAGACCGCGGGAAATACCATAACCATGAAGATGGCCTTTGGTCTCGCGGCCAACAAGGCTGAGCTCTGCTTTGTGGGAACCCCTACAAAGGATCTTACCTTCAGCGTTTCGGAGTGGGAGAACATGAACCGCAAGGAGTTTAAGCTGACCGGTTCCTGGATGAGCTACTCCGCACCCTTCCCGGGACATGAGTGGGCGCTTACAAGTGAGTATTACGGAAGCGGAAAGCTTCTCTATGATGAGGGACTTATATTTAAGAAATACCCCTTAAGCAAGATCGCCGATGCCTTTGAACTTTTCAAGACACCCGGCGCTGTAAAGGGAAAGATACTGATCGACAGCGAAGCGTGATCAGAAACGGGAGAGTAATGTAACTGTTCGGAGACCGAAGGGGTTCTGAATAGATACTGTGGCATTAGAGAAAGGAGATAAGAGATGTCAGAATTTGTTAATCCGGAACTGGTTCCCAAGGTGAAATTTTACACGGGAGAGGAGGTTCCCTGTATAGGACTGGGTACCTTCGGCTCAGACAGGGTAAGTGCAGAGGACGTTGCAGGTGCGGTTGACGGTGCTATACGCGCCGGATACAGGAACGTTGACTGTGCGGCATGTTACGGAAATGAGGACCTGATCGGTAATGTTCTGAAGAAGATACTGGACGAGAAAGTCGTGAAGAGAGATGAGCTCTTTATCATGACCAAGGTCTGGAACGATATGCACAGGAAGGTAAAGGAAGCCCTTGAAAAGAGCCTTTCCGATCTGAAGCTGGACTACGTGGACATGTACTATATCCACTGGCCCTTCCCCAACTACCATGCACCCCATTGTGACGTTGATTCCAGGAATCCGGATTCCAAGCCCTTCTCAGTTGAAGAGTTCTGTGATACCTACGGACAGATAGTAGAGCTTCAGAAGGCAGGACTGGTAAGGAATATAGGTATCTCAAATCTGACGATCCCGAAGCTTGACGCGGTACTTCCCAAGCTGGATGTGCTTCCCGCAGCCTGCGAACTGGAGATCCATCCCTGCTTCCAGCAGAATGAGCTGATGCAGTACCTTGTGGATCACAAGATCCAGCCTGTTGGCTATATGCCTCTCGGAAGCCCCAGACGTCCCGAAAGGGATATCGTTGAGACAGACGTCAACGATATGGCGGAGCCGGCACTGGTAAAGATCGCGGAGAACCACGGAGTTCACCCTGCGCTCATCTGCTTAAAGTGGGCACAGCAGAGGGGAGAGATGGCCATCCCCTTCTCCGTACACAACTATGTTGCAAACTTAAAATGCGTGACCGAAGATCCTCTTTCCGATGAGGAAATGAAGACCATAGCTACTCTGGAAAAGAATAACCGCCTTGTAAAGGGTCAGGTATTCCTGTGGCCCGGTGCAAATGACTGGCACGATCTCTGGGACGAAGACGGGGTAATAGTAGGTTAACCGTATATGGCATCTCCCGAAGGGAGATGTCCGAGTGATGAAATCACGAGGATCAATCTGCGGTCATCATATACCGCAGATTGACCAAAATATTTCTGATTTGGGAGAAGAGTAAATACATGCCTGCAACCATAAAAGATATACGGAATGAGACGGGGTTATCCCTTGCCACCATTTCAAAGTATTTAAACGGCGGCAACGTTCTTCCGAAAAATAAGGAAAAGATAGAAGCCGCGGTGGAGAAACTCCACTATCAGGTTAATGAGATTGCAAGAGGCCTTGTAACAAACAGCACCAGGACCGTGGGGGTTTGTGTCTTTGACGTCACTGACGTTTTCACAGGCATAATCCTCCACGAGATAGGGCTGCAGTTATCAAAGCTTGGGTACGGCATGCTTATTGCAGACGCCTCAAACGACCATAAAAGAGAGGAGAGAAACGTCCGCTTCCTTGTGAATAAGAAGGTGGACGGTATAATCTCCCTTCCGGTGGCCGGGAGCTCGGATGTGCTGGAACCTGCATTTACCGCCGGGATACCGGTGGTGCTTCTGGACCGTCAGTACAGGGACAGATCGCTGGACAGCATAACCATAAATAACCGGCAGGCGGCAGCGGGAGCCGTAAATTATCTGATAAAGAACGGGCATAAGAAGATAGCGGTCATCTGCGCCAGGCAGGAATACACCGGCAGAGAGCGCTATGAAGGCTTTATGTCCGCCATGGAGGAAGCGGGACTCCCTGTTCCGAAAGAATACGTGTTTGACGGGACCCATAGCATGGAGCACGGATACAGTTCCACCCTGAAGCTTCTGAAGCTGAAGGACAGGCCCACGGCCCTGCTCTCCTCAAATTACGGGATCAATCTGGGGGTGGTGATGGCGCTTAATGAAGCCCAGATCAGCTATCCCGAGGATATCTCGGTGGTCGGTTTCGATAATCTCCTGCTCTCAAATGTTCTGAAAACCGAGCTTACGGTGATAGAACAGCCCATGGAACGTTTCGGGCAAAAAGGGGTGGAGATCCTTATGCAGAGGATAAACGAAAAGAAGGAAAATAACGGGATCCTCGAAAATGACGGACATATCAATATTGTCCTGAGTACAGTCATGCATATGGGTAAGTCGGTAAAAAAAATCTGATATACTGAACAAAATCTATTGACATTGATATTAATTTATAGGATAATTGCCAAAGAGCGAAACGTTTCACCCTGTTAAAGTGATACAAAGGGGCCGGACCACTCGGGACACTGTGAGGGACGGCGAAACGTTATAGAAATTTATGGAGGAAGGTAATGGAAAAGTTCAAACAGAATCCGCTGGTAAAAAAGGTCGGATTTAACAGAGTTGTTCTCTGTGGCGTACTTATTCTCATGTACATCTTTTTCTCAATACTGGTTCCGGCCGTAACCGGATCGGGCTTTGCCGGTATGAGTCACATCATGGGGGCACTGAATTACGCGTATTTCCTGGGATTTCTTTCCCTGGGGGTAACATTCGTCATAGCTACCGGAGGTATTGATTTCTCCATCGGCCCCGTAATGTTCTGCTGCGGACTTATCTCGGGCTATTGTCTGATGACATACAACATACCGCTTCCGGTATGTCTCCTCATAAGCGTTGGAATAGGAACCCTTTTCGGGTTATGGAACGGATATCTGGTGGCATACTGGACGGTTCCTCCCTTTATCGTATCCATGGCTTCCATGAATATGGCAAAGGGTATAGCATCTGTCTTCACGAAGACCCAGTCAGTGAGCTGGCCCCGTTCCACCGATCCAAACGGATGGTTCAGGAATCTCGTAAAGGCAGGGGGCGTTCCCACAGGTCTTATCTGCTTCCTGGTGGTGGCCGTGATCTGCGCGATAATCCTCAATAATACAAAGTTCGGACGCTATATAATCTGTCTCGGAAGCAATAAAGAGGCAGTGAGGCTTTCCGGCGTAAACACGAAGAAATGGGAGATGCTCGCATATCTTATGTGCGGACTTCTTGTGGGAATAGCAACCATCTTCTTCGTAGGCACATACACAACTGTACAGCCCGGATACGGTGACACCTATAACAACGAGGCGATCGCCGGCTGTGTTATGGGAGGTACAAGTATGGCGGGCGGTCTGGCGTCCATAAGCGGTACGGTCATAGGAGTGCTGATAATATCCCTGCTTCAGGAAGGTATCCTGGCATTAAAGCTTACCAAGGATGTGCAGCTTATCATAACGGGTCTCATCGTTATAGTTGCAGTTTATGCCGACGTAATGGCAAGACGCAGAAAGAACTAAGGAGGGCGTTATGGGTGAAGTAATCTTACAGATGAAGGATATAGACAAATCTTTCCCCGGTGTACATGCCCTGGATCATGTAAGCCTTGAGGTCAGAAGAGGCGAAGTGCATGCACTTATGGGAGAGAACGGTGCCGGCAAGTCCACACTTATGAAGGTCCTTACGGGAATCTATAAGAAGGACTCGGGCTCCATCGAATACAAGGGCAAGGAAGTAGAATTCCACAACACCAGAGAAGCTCAGGATAACGGCGTTGTTATCGTGCATCAGGAGCTGAACATGGTGGGTGACCTGACAGTGGCGCAGAATATCTTCATCGGAAGGGAGCCGAGAAAGGGCTTCCGCATCGATGACAGGAAGATGATCGAGGATTCCAAAGCGCTGTTTGACAGGCTCCATATCGACATAGACCCCACGGAAAAGATGAGCGAGCTTACAGTAGGTAAGCAGCAGATGTGCGAGATAGCAAAGGCTATTTCCCATAACGCCGAGCTCATTATATTTGACGAGCCTTCCGCAGCTCTTACAGAGAAGGAGATAGAAGATCTTTTCGTAATAATAAGAGATTTGAGAAAGCAGAATCTGGGTATCATCTACATCTCTCACAGAATGGATGAGATAAAGGTGATAACGGACCGCGTTACCGTCATGAGAGACGGAGGATATGTGGGAACCCTTGTTACCGAGGAATGTACAAAGGAAGACATCATCAATATGATGGTTGGACGTGTCATCTACGAAAAGCCCAAGGAAAAGAGCCTTGTGCCCGATGATGCACCTGTTGTACTGAAGGTTGAGCACCTGACAGCCGGAAAGATGGTACAGGATGTTTCCTTCGAACTTAAGAAGGGCGAGATCCTGGGCTTCTCGGGACTTATGGGTGCAGGACGTACAGAGACCGCCAGGGCTATCTTCGGTGCGGATCCCAAGCAGAGCGGTGACATTTATATCAACGGCGAAAAGGTGGAGATCAACTCCCCTGAAGATGCGGTTAAGCACGGTATCGGATATCTTTCCGAGGACCGCAGGCGTTTCGGTATTGTAGTCGGAAAGTCCCTTTGCGAAAATTCCACCATGGCTGCCCTTGAAGAGTATATGAACGGTATCTTCATCGACAAGAAGAAGGAGCGGGAGGTAACCGAGAAGTACATAAAGGAACTGGATACCAAGACTCCCTCCTCAGATCAGCTGGTGGTAAATCTGTCCGGTGGTAACCAGCAGAAGGTGGTCATCGCCAAGTGGCTGGTCAGAAACAGTGACATTCTTATTTTCGATGAGCCTACCAGAGGTATCGACGTAGGTGCGAAGAATGAGATATATAAGCTCATGAATAAGCTTGCGGCTGAAGGCAAGTCCATTATCATGATATCTTCCGAAATGACCGAGATCCTCCGTATGAGCGACAGGATAGTCGTTATGTGCGAAGGAAAGAAGACCGGAGAGGTCAGGATCGAGGAAGCTACTCAGGAACTTATAATGGATAAAGCTACGCGCCAGATGGAGGCTTGAGATGAAGAAGAAAAAATCATTAGGTATCCTTGCGGATCAGAAATTCATAGTGTTGATCATAGTAGTGGTCCTCTACGTGGTATTCTCACTTATCAGTAAGGATTTCCGGAAATATTCCACTCTGGTCATGATGCTGGATTCCACATACTATATCCTGCTCCTTGCAATGGGAGTTACCTTCCCCCTTATAACCGGAGGAGTTGACCTTTCCATAGGAACCGGAATGATATGTTACGGACTTACAGGCGGTTATCTTGTAGTCCAGAAGGGCTGTCCCACCTGGGTGGGTCTTCTGGTAGCGGTTCTCTTCGGACTGCTGGTCGGTGTGATAAACGGTGTGCTGGTGGCCGTGATGGATCTGCCGCCGTTCCTTGCAACACTGTGTACCTGTATGATGACGAGAGGACTGGGCTCAATATGTGCAAACAGCTTCGCGATCCCCTGGCCCGGAGCAAAGGCTGAGGGCGGCTGGTTCCACAGCATCTTCAAGCTGACGGTGGGAGCCGGAAGAAATGCCATGAACTATCCTGTGGGTGTTATAGTTCTGGCTGTGATAGTCATCATAATGAGCTTTGTTCTGAACCACACCAGAGTCGGACGTTACACGATAGCCATCGGAAGTAATAAGGAAGCCACCAGGCTTTCGGGAGTAAACGTTAAGGCTTATCATATTACAGCATACGCCATAAGCGGCCTCTTCGCAGGACTTGCATCTCTGGCATACGCAGCAGCCATCCCCACGATACAGCCCGGAACCGGAGCCGGTATCGAGCTTGACGCCATAGGC
>CADBTX010000070.1 GCA_902797705.1 uncultured Lachnospiraceae bacterium
ACAATGGAACGGAACATTTCTGCAGTGTCATATTCCTGTTCCACCAGATGCATCTTTCCGGATTCTATCTTAGAGATATCAAGAAGGTCGTTTATCAATCCCAGCAGAGATTCCGAGGCGTTACGTATATCCAGGGCGTAATTCACCATAGACATGAAATAGCCCTTGGGAACCCCGGTGGCGTCCTCCCTCAGCACCATTTCATTCATTCCCATTATGGTATTTATGGGAGTCCGTATCTCATGGGACATATTGGCAAGGAACCTGGATTTCGCGGTATTAGCCCTCTCCGCATCCTCCTTTGCCTTTCTGATCTCACCGTACTGCCGGCTAATAACAGTTGTTCTCATTACCCACCATACAATTAGCCCCGCGATAAAGAGCAGAACAAAGAGGAAGAACAGCCTTACCACAACAAGTTCCTTCAGTTGCGGAGTCTTCACGAAATTAAAGACCACATCCTGCAGCACTCTCTCTGTGGTGGGATCCAGTACATCGATATGGAGTTTGTAGTCCCCGTAGGCCAGGGCTGTGTATTCCAGCGCGGAGAGCCTGCTTCGCGGCACCTTGACCCCTTCATCCGGAGCACCCTCAAGATACATCTTTATGGTGGGGTTCAGCATGGTGTAATCCAGTACCGCGGGATTTATCTGTATACGTCCGTTGGAGGCCGGGATGGTGAAGGTGCCGTCTTCCCCCGGGAACACCCTTTCATCACCGCAGTACACGGAATTGATATCCATCTTAATCCCGATGTTCTCTTCAAAGAAATTATTGATATTTACCCGTATCACGCCATTTCTTCCCGGCATGTAAAGATTGCCTTCTTTATCCACACAGCTAAAAGAATGGTCGGTCACAGCGTAGGGCATGCCGTTTTCGATGGTATAAAGCCTGTACTCCTTTATGTCATCATTCAGCATGTCATCCTTCCTGACGCAGAAAACGCCGTAGGATGACAGTATCCAGGCGTTTCCGTTATCATCGGAGTATATGTCATAATTATTTGTATACGGGAATGTGGTGACCTCGTAGATCACTCCGTGCTTCATGTATTCTATGGAATTGGAGGTCACTATCCAGTAAACATCCTTTTGCCTGTCATAGCTTATCCGCAATACCACATCACTGGTAAGTCCTTCTCTCCTGCCAAGCCTGGAGATCTTCTTTCCGTCGATAAGATATATCCCGTCCCCGTCGGTGCCCACTGCGATCCGGCCGTTGCCAAGCTCTTCCACCGTGAGAAAGACCGTATTCCTGATAATGGTCTTACTGTCCACGATCTCCGAAACCAATCCGTTCTCTATTATGGCAAGTCCGCCGTTGGTCCCCACCAGGACCCTTCCGTCGGAGGTAAAGGAAACGCACCTCACCTGATTGCTGGGGAGTCCGTCCTTCACTGTAAAGCTTTTGATGGATCTCTCCCCGGTCACACGCAGGAGACCCATATTATTGGAGTAGGTTCCGATCCAGAGATTTCCTTCGCTGTCTTCCTCTATGCAGCGTACCCTTGCATCCCCCACATGAACCGTAAGGATGTTTCCCACTGCTTCTCCGTCTTCTCCTATGATCTTTAAGCCCTTGTCGGTGCCGATATAAAGAGCTCCGTTATGTATGCAGGTGGCATTCACCACCTCTTCCGGCATCCCAGCTTCCTTTGTGACATCCACAAAATTATCGGTAACGATCTTCATCACGCCCTGATTTGAGGAAGCATACCACATGTTACCCTGGTAATCCGAGGTCATCATTTCAATACCGCTGGTAAGAGGTATTCCGTCGATGAGCCTGAAATTCCTGTCCTGATCCAGGTATCCGGCCATATCCGTAGAAGAAACAAAAACCCTTCCGCAGTCGTAGCTTAGCCAGTGCACTCCTTCGATCGGAGTTACCCTTATCTTTTCAAGCTTATCCGCCCTGTCCCCGAAATCCCCGTAATATACAAGGCTTCCCTCCGTTCCGAAATAGATCTTCCCCTCATGCTCAGGGTCCGGAAGTATGGTGGTGATCTTTGCGGTGCCAAGCTCTTCACTGGTATAGACAGCGCTTACCTTAAGATCATCTATGGTAAATACCACTCCGTTTGCGGTCTGTCCGTAGATCCTTCCGTTTTTACCCTGTTTAAGGGACAGGATCCTCTCCTCGCTTGAAAGATTCCCTTCCAGCTCCCCGATATTAAAATCCTTATCCGCATAGCATATCCCTGCGGTGGTGCCGAT
>CADBTX010000071.1 GCA_902797705.1 uncultured Lachnospiraceae bacterium
TCGGTCTTCTTTTCCTTAAGTCTTTCCCTGTATTTAAGGGTGAGGTCGATCAGTTCCTCCACCGCAGGATAAGCTTTCTGAAGCTCATCCGCCACATGCTCCGGGCTTTTCCGGAATAACTCCGATCCCGTCTTCTTAAGCGCATCCTTAAGCCTGGTCCGGCCGTTCTTCACCCTCTCCCTGAGATCCGCGTCCACAAGAGGGTCCTTTTTCCCGGGGAGGCTCTTGAATTTAAGCTCCGAAAAGGCAGCATAGCGTTTCCCGTATTCCTTCTCTGAAAGGATCCTTTCCGCAGTGCTCTTTTCCTCGGTTAAAAGATCCAGATACATATAGGGCCCCGCTGCAGCTTCGGAAAGATGTATAAGTCTCTCATAGCCGTTTATTATGCTAATGATCTCCCTGTCAGAAACCTCTATGACCCTTTTTTCAAAAGGAAGCGTCTCTGTCTCCCCCGTCCTGTAGGGTCCGCTTAAGGACAGCAGCCATTCCCGGGGCTCAACCCTGGAATCCGCTGCTTTAGAGAGCCTCATTATAAGCTCTGCCACCTTTCTGTCATCCTTGCCGGTGGAATACATGTCCAGAAACAGGAAGAAACGCTCCGAACCCTCTTCGTAGGCTTCATTCAATATCTCATCACAGGCATCTTCCTCCAATAGAGCGATCTCTGTTTCGTCTCCAACACGGAAAGCCGGATCCACCCCCGCCTCTTCAAAGTTCTCCTGCAGCACTCTCTTCGAAAAAGCGTCAATGGTCATGATATTGGCGTTATGTATGAGGTTCAGCTGCTGTCTTATACGTTCATTTCCGGGATCCTCTTCCATGGCCTCGGAAAGCCTTTTCCTTATCCTTTCCCTCATTTCCGCCGCAGCGGCATTTGTAAAGGTAACTGTCAATATCCTGTCAATATCCACAGGATCTTCCGGGTCCATTATCCTCATAAACATACGTTCCACAAGGACCGCGGTCTTACCGGATCCGGCGGCGGCACTTACCAGTATGTTCTTTCCCCTTGTATATATTACTTTTTCCTGCTCAGCCGTGAAATTCATTTATGATATCCTTATCTTTCTTAAGCCTTCTCTCTTCAAATCCCGGGATATTGCCGTCAAATCTGCAGCAGTCGGAAAAGCCGCAGTAGGAACAGGGACTAAGGTCAGAATACACTGCGGGGCTGGGCTCTATCTCTCCCCTCTTTATCTCCTCCCGTATCTCCAGAGCCTTTCTCTTCACATGCTCCGTGATCACCTTAAACTGCTCCTCATCGGCAACAGAGGAATAGGGGGAAAAGCTTCCGTCACTCTTAAATGAAACCGGTATCACGGAGGATTTTTTACCGGCATCCCCGTCAAAAAGCCTTATCACATCAGGATTGGAATTGACGATCCCCCTTAAGCGCATCTCCGAAAGACGCTTGTCCTTCCTTTCTTCTTCCGTCCCCTCATTTAATTCCTCTTCCTTTATCACAGGATCATCAATATGGAAATAGAATATCCCCGCAGGCTTTACCTCCTTATCAGGGTGATCTATCCTCTCTATCTCCATGGCCCCGTTAAGATAGATCACAAGCTGCAAGTCCAGTCCGTAGTATACCTTTGTGAGATCAAATTCCTTATTCCCGCTCTTATAGTCGATCACTGACACGTATAGCTTATTTTCCTTCTCCGCCGTATCTATCCTGTCTATCCGGCCTCTTAAGCCGTCCTTCTTAAATTCTTTTTCAAAGAGCACCGGGTCAAAGGATCCCTTTTTACTCTGGGAACGTACAGCGGAAACCGTGGCGTTCAGTATGCGGCTTATCCGCTTTATAAAATACCTGTTCCTTTCGGAGCTTAAGAGCACCAGATTCTCATTTTCCCTTAAGTACCGGTCAAGGGCCTCTCCGGCGTAGGAGGCCATCTCCTCTTCCTTTAGTTCCTTAATGCTCTTATGGTCCAGCGCTATCATGTCCGAAGTGAGACATAAAACATTGTGAAGGACGGATCCCAGATCCCGCCTTTCAAAACCGAATTCCTCTCTTTCCATGGCCCTTAAGCCGTAGAGCATAAAATGCCTGTAGGCACATTCAGCGAACTGTTCCAGCCTCGAAGGGCTTAGTTCCTTCATATCCCCGTACAGCGCCCGGCTCACGGCTTCGCTGATCCTGTCCTTCCCGTGGACCCTGAAACAGAAGTCGAGGACGCTGTCAAGGACCTGCTTTCTGCCGGGATCCCCTGAAATAGAGGCGTAGATCTCTCTGGCCTTCTTTAATCCCTCCTCATCCTTAAGGGATTCTGCAAACAGGGAAAAAAGATCTCCTTCCGTAAATATCTCCTCCCTGCCCCTGTATTCCCTGGTCTCTATTCCGGGGAAAACGCTTTTCACCTCATTAAGAAAGAAGGAAGGGTTCAGCGCCTTTCCGTCTCCGTCTGCTCCGGAAAATGAAAATACCAGTTTTTCCGAGGGCTTTGTCACATTCATATAAAAGTACAGCTTATTTAAGCCTGTTCTCTCCCTTGCGGTGGGGGAAAGCTCCATTCCCCTTTCCTTCAGAAATTCCCGGTCCAGATCGGATAACAGTCCCTTTCCCGTATTACCCGCCGGAATAAGTCCGTCATTCATTCCCATAAAGAAAAGCACCCTGATATTATCCATACGGCTTCTTTCCGTATCTCCGGCCTTCACGTGATCCAGCCCCGGAGGCAGCACTCCTATACGTATGGCTTCAAAGCCGGCATCCAGTATCTCCCTGAATTCCTTTAAGGTCATCTTTTCATCCGGGATAAGGCTCTCAATCCTGCTTAGAAGCTCATCCACCTTGTCCGGCACCTGGGAAAAGGATTCCGCCCTTTCCAGATCCTCATCCTCTTTAAGCTTTTCACAGAGAAGGGCCGTTCTCTCCCGAACTCCTGTCCTCTCCAGATATATTTTCAGGGCTGAAGTAAAAAAGGCTGCTGTATTCCTGCCTCCCGACATGGCTTCCATAAGGGGCTGCAGCATGTCGGATATCTTCTGACGGCTTTCATTTATAAGTGAAAACTCATCCTCCGAAAGCCGCTTTGTGTGTATCCTGAAGGGCTCCCTGTATTTCTTTTTCCCCCTTATGTTCATTGCCCTTACATAGTTTTCAAGCCTGTCCGCCTCACGGTCCTCAATCCCCGAAAGACCCGAACGGACAAAGTGAAAAACGCTTTCATAGCTCATATTGTCTATAACGGCCTCAATGGATGAACGGATGAATTCCGTATAGGGATTAAGCAGTATCTCCGCCGTGGAATCGATGAATAAGGGCACGCTCTCCCTCTCTGCCTCCGCTGAAAGAGCGCGGGAATAGAGCTTTGGATCCGACATTACTATGCCTATCTCCCTGAAACGGTATCCCTGTCTTACGAGGTAAAGTATCCTGTTGATAACATACTCCGCTTCCCTTTCGGGGCTTAAGGCTCTCGTGATGAAAATGTTTTCCGGCTTCTTTTCCCTGTAAGGATCATCCTTATCTTTCTCATTCCCGGTCCTGAAAAGCCTTTTCTCAAGCCGGGATAGTTCCGGATTATCCTTAAAACGTCCTTCCTTTTCATCATAGAAATGAATGGTATTTATCTTATATGACTCACTCTCCGCTATCTGCCTTAATTTTGCTATGGTATTAACGGACAGTGAAAACAGCTCCCCGTCATACCCATCATAGTCCAGGGCGATGGAGACATCATCGGCGTATTTCAGTACAGACTCCAGAAAGCGGTACTGTATGGGCGTAAAACCGGTAAAATCGTCCAGGTAAAGGGACGCTCCCTTTAAGAAGCCCGCCCTGTCCGCCGCCTCTGCGGCTCTGTCCAGGAGTTCCTCCCTTGTCACATACTTTTCCTCTGTCTTTTTCCTGAAAGCCTTATAGAGAACATAGATATCCCTTAATTTCTGAGACAGATATTTCCTGTCCTTAAGCTCCGGGATCTTTAGAATATCCTCCGGGCTTATCTCATACTGCACAAATTCCGAGATAACGGATTTGATCTCATTTATGTATCCGATCTTCGACACATTCTTCTTAAGAGCCTGAAGTTCATCCTCGCATTCCGAGATAACGGTCTTTAGTATCAGGTTCTTTCCCGTGTCGTCGATTATCTCCTTATTATCTCCCCCTGCGTTGTCAAAGATCCTGTGAGCCAGACGATTAAAGGAGAGCACATCGATATTCATTATGCCGTGGGATTCTGAAAGAGACAGTATCCTCTCCGTCACCACATGGCTCACCTGCTCCGGCACTATCACCAGATGGTTCTTCCTTATATCCTGCGCCGCATTTTTTACCGCCCCGGTAAAAAGCGCCCTGCTCTTTCCGCTTCCCGAGGGTCCCAGATATATATTAAGAGTTTTCATTTTCTTTCCTTTTCCCGCCCTTTATGATCTCTCCCCTATGCACATAAAATGATTATATCGTGATGCACTATACCGTTCAATATGCTCCGTCAGGAGAAAGGACCCTCCCCCGCCTTCCCCCTACGGGGGAAGGTGGCAGCCCGCAGGGCTGACGGATGAGGGTTCCCTCCTGCTGTAACAACTATTTTCGCTTCTTTGATCAGAATGAATTCTGATTACAGAAATATCCATCCGCGTAGTGATGGTACTCTGACTTATCGCATCGTTTTTCCCGTCAGACTAAACGCAAACGAAAATGATTTTACTTTGAAATTTCTCCATGAATTCTAATTTGCTGAATTTGCACTCATAAATATTGACAATCCAACTTCATTTTTGTAAAATATCATTTGTTCATGCGCGCGTAGCTCAGCTGGATAGAGCGTCTGGCTACGGACCAGAAGGTCGCGAGTTCGAATCTTGTCGCACGCATAACGGAGCATATCTAAAGGCGGATGTGCTCCGTTTTTTATACCTGAAAAATATATCTCCTCAAGGAGGGTCGTAAAATGTTCAATGCTGAAAAGGAAATCGAAAACATCATAAGCTGGATAAGGGCCTGGTTCGGGGAAAACGGTCCGAAGGCAAGCGCAGTGATCGGGCTCTCCGGAGGCAAGGATTCCTCCATAGTGGCTGCCCTTCTTTCAAGGGCTCTTTCACCTGAACGTGTAAAAGGTGTGATGATGCCAAACGGCGAACAAAAGGATATTTCCGACTCAAGGAGCATCGCTGCCCATCTCGGTATAAAGACCTATACTGTCAATATCGCTCCGATCTACGACGCGGCTCTTAAGACCCTTGAAGACAGCACAGATGATATAGAGATGACAAAAGACACCAGGATCAATCTCGCTCCCCGGATAAGGATGTCGGTTCTCTATGCCATTGCCCAGTCTCTCCCCGAGGGAGGAAGGGTTGCCAATACCTGCAATGCGTCAGAGGATTATATCGGCTATTCCACAAAATACGGAGATGCCGCCGGTGATTTCTCACCCTGTTCCGACTTTACCGTAAGCGAGATGCTGGAAATAGGGGACGCTCTGAAGATACCTTCATTTCTCGTCCATAAGACCCCTTCAGACGGCCTCTCAGGCCAGACCGACGAAGAAAAGATCGGCTTTACCTATGCCACTCTGGACCACTTTATCAAGACCGGAGAGTGCAGTGATGATGAGATCAGAAAAAAAATAGAGCGCATGCACGCTCTGAATCTCCATAAGCTGAAGGTGATCCCTTCATACAGAAGGGACCGTGGATCAAGGCAGTAAGGCCTCAAGCTCTTCTACGCTGAATTTATATGCTTTATTACAGAAGTGGCATTTTACTTCCGTTTCCTTTCCTTCGGCAATAAGAGAACGGAGTTCCTTTTCACCCAGACTTAAAAGCACCTCCTCTATCCTCTCCCTGCTGCAGTCGCATCTGTAGGACACCGGTGTTTCCGAAAGTATCTCACATCCAAGGGGGTCGAGGAGCATCCCAAGTATGTCAGCGGAGCTTTTTCCCTCCTTCATAAGGTCTGTTACGGAGCTTATCTTCCCCACGTTCCTTTCAAGGGTGCTGATGCTCTCTTCCGAGGCCCCGGGAAGAAGCTGCACTATAAAGCCTCCGGCTTCCCTTACAGTATTATCCTTATTCATGAGGACGCCGAGACCCACCGCAGAAGGTATCTGCTCACTCTGGGCAAAATAGAGAGTAAGATCCTCAGCTATCTCACCGCTTATCAGTCCCACTTCTCCGATATAGGGCTCCTTCAGCCCCTGATCCTTTATGACTCTTAAGGTACCGTTTCCCACGATACCGCCCACATCCAGTTTTTTGTCCCACTCCCGTATGGGATTGATGACCTGGGGCTCAATGGCAAAACCCTTTACGTGACCCGAAGCATCTGCAGTAACGGTAAGTCCCTCCACAGGTCCGTCACTCCTTACGGAAAGTGTAAGCTTATCATCCCCCTGCAGCATGGATCCCATCATGGCGCCGGCGGAGAGAAGCCTCCCCAGGGCAGCCGTGACCACAGGACTGGTATCATGACAGGAACGCATTTCCTCCACGCTGTCCCTCATGCTGACCCCAAAGGCCCTTATCTCCTTATTTCCGCTTATGGCTCTTACCAGTGTATCACTCATATATCTGTCAATCCTTATCGCTAATCCCGCGCTCCAAAAGAAGACCGGCAACAAGCACTCTGTAGGAATCGGATATCTTCAACAGCCTGAATCCGCACCTGATATTGCCGTCCTCATCCAGAAGGGAGTAGCGCCAGTTACCCTGTATCCTTACCTTCTGACCGTCATCGGAGTCAAACATTATGGTCACCAGCTCATTCTCTTTGAATCTGTCCTTAAAGGAGCCGTCCGGGAATACTATCCCTATGCCGCTCTTTGAAACGTCATGTATCATCCCCATATAGAGGGTGTTCATATCTTCGAAATGACAGGAAGCCGCATCCTCGTAGAGGATACGCAGTTCATCCCTCTGTCTTTTCACCGTCAGCATCTCAATATACTGAATGGCGTAAGTATTGTAATTATCGTCAAAGCTTATGGCCACATCATCTATGGTCACGTTTTTTCCGTACTCATTCAGGTAGGAAAGGCAGTAAGTTATGTCTTCATTAAGCAATATGGGGATCCTGTTCTCATCATAGGCACAGGTGGTGACTAAGATATCATCAAGTCCCTCCATCTGATCCAGGGCGGTAACAAGCATCTTTATACTGGGATCAAGCTCACAGGTGATGGTTATCTCTGTTCCCTTTTTAACATTGTTTAACTGCATGGCAACTCCCTGAAAGGAAAAAAATCTTTCACTCAGTATACAATAAAAGACCTGATTTTGGAAGTACGGCGGTCACGCGGAAATACAAAAGGAGGCAGGGAAGAGTCCCTGCCTCCGGATATCACTTGAGAAAAAGAGATCAATATACATCCTTCCACTCAGCGATGTTTTCAGGATTGAACTGGAACGGAGGTCCAAGGATGATCTCTGATCCGCCGTCACCTGCATCTGCA
>CADBTX010000072.1 GCA_902797705.1 uncultured Lachnospiraceae bacterium
ATTTGTCACGGTTTCAGTATGATGCGATAGGATAACAGAATAAAAGGAGGCGGGGGTTATGGCAGCGTTTGAGAGGGTGAAGAGCGGGATACCGGAGATGGATGCGGCATTGGACAATATCCGGCTGGGGGACAATGTGGTATGGCGTGTAACCGATCTGGCGCAGTTCAGACTGTTTATGGAGCCGTATGTGCGGCAGGCGATCGAGGATCGGCGGAATATCATCTATTTCCGGTTTGCAAGTCATGAGGTGCTGATCGAAGAGCGGCCGGAGGTGAAGCGTGTGAATGTGGCGCTGTCGCATCGGTTTGAAAATTTTACGGTAGATATCCATAACGTGATCGAAGCGGAAGGCTATGATGCATTCTATGTGTTTGACTGTCTTTCGGAACTGCAGACAGCGTGGGCGACAGATCTGATGATGGGCAATTTTTTTCGTGTGACATGTCCGTTTCTGTTTACCCTGGATACGGTGGCGTTTTTTCCGATCATCCGCGGGAAGCATTCCGTACAAGCCATCCGGAAGATGCACAATACAACACAGCTCTTTCTGGATGTCTATTCCGATAAGAAAAATGTCTATGTGCGTCCGGAAAAAGTCTGGAACCGGACGTCTGATACCATGTTTTTGCCGCATACTTATGATCCGGAGACCGGGGCATTTCGACCGATCCTGGACGGGGTAAGATCCAGCCGATTCTATCAGGCGCTGGGACAGGCACAAAGGTCCGCAGACGAGCAGTATGCAGATTCCTGGGATCGATTCTTTACACGTACGAAGGTGCTCTTTGATCACGGCGAAGATATTACGGAAGAATGCAACCGGATGTGTAACATCATGATGACCCGTGATGAGAAGATGCGCGAGATGGTGAAGCGAAACTTTACGCCACATGACTATTTTGCGGTACGCGATCATATGGTAGGGACCGGAATGATCGGCGGAAAGGCATGCGGAATGCTGCTTGCACGGGCGATCATTCGCAACCGGGAACCGGATATCGCGGATATCCTGGAGCCGCACGATTCCTTTTATGTTGGGTCGGATATGTACTATACTTATCTTGTAGATAATAATCTGTGGGATATGCGGATCCGGCAGCGTACAGAAGAAGGCTATTTTTCACTGGCGGAAGAGTTTGCCGAAAAGATCATGGGTGGTGTGTTTTCGGAGACGATGGAGAAACAGTTTTTACGTATTATCGATTATTACGGACAGGACCCGTACATCATACGATCCAGTTCCATTCTGGAGGACGGTTTCGGAAATGCTTTTGCAGGAAAATATGAATCGGTATTCTGCGTGAACCGCGGAAATATGGAGGAGCGGCTTGCGGAATTTGAACATGCGATCAAAGTGGTATATGCGAGCTCCATGAGTTTATCTGCGCTGGATTACCGTAAACGGCGAGGGCTGGAGAAGCGGGATGAACAGATGGCGCTGCTGATCCAGCGAGTCTCCGGATCCTACTACGGTTCTTATTATATGCCTTGTGCCGCAGGCGTGGGTTACTCCTATAGTCCATATCGGGTAATGAAGGAGATCGATCCGAAAGCAGGCATGCTGCGTCTGGTGATGGGGTTGGGAACATCGGCGGTTGACCGGACGGAAGGATCGTATCCGAGGATCGTTAATCTGGACCGGCCGGAGAAAACTTCGTATTCATCTTCGGCGGATAAACACAAGTTTTCTCAGGGAAAAGCCGAAGTGATCGATATGACGGAGCATGCGCTTAAGAAACTGCCATTGGAGGGGATACAAAAGGATCTTCCGAAATATTTGGATAAGATCTTGCTGGAACATGACTGGGAGGCGGAGAACCGTTTGCAGGAGACGGGGCGATGGCGCCCGGTGCAGTTTATCTCCTGTAAGGGGCTGGTAGACAATCTGACGCTGATGGAGCAGATGAAGCGGATGCTGGCATGTATTCAGACCGAATACGAATACCCTGTGGATACTGAGTTTACTGTAAATATTTCCGACAACGGGGAATATTCGGTGGATCTGCTGCAATGCCGTCCGTTGCAGGTGCAGAAAGTGGAAGGCGGCGTGGTGATCCCGGTGGATATCGCGGACGAAGATATTCTGCTGGAGAGTATAGGTGCCTCTATGGGGATCGCAAAGACGACGGAACTGGATCTTATTGTTTATGTGGATCCGATCAAATATTACAATATGCCTTATAAAGAAAAAGACCTGGTGGCAAAACTGGTATCGAAGATCAACTGGCATTACCGGGATACCAATAAGCATATGATGCTGATCGTGCCGGGACGTGTAGGGACGTCTTCTCCGGAACTGGGAGTACCGACATCGTTTGCGGACATCAGTGGCTATGAGATCATCTGTGAGACGGAAGAGACGAAAGCGGGGTACAATCCGGAACTATCCTATGGCAGTCATATCTTCCAGGATCTGGTAGAGGCGCAGATCTTATATACGGCAGTTTTTCGTAATGAGAAAACACTCCACTATCATCCGGAGAAGCTGGAGGACTTTCCGGATCGGGTTACGGAATTTGAAGAAAAAGAGATGCTGACGGACATCGTTCACGTGTATGATCTGAGTGGCCGAAAATGTGCGATATATGATGATGTTTCAAAGGAACATCTGGTGATCGCGTTTAAGGGGGGAAGCAAAACTG
>CADBTX010000073.1 GCA_902797705.1 uncultured Lachnospiraceae bacterium
CTGGCCACATCCAGAGTGTGGTATCCGGGAAAGCTCTTTTTAAGCTCCTCCTCCTCCTTGCCTGTATCCGAAACATACAGGTTTTCCCCGGTTCCGTCCTTTAAGCTCACTATCAGGGATCCCGTGGGAGTTTCGGAATTCGGCTTAACATCCACGGCCACCACGTTCTTAGCCTCCAGGTCCCGGACAAATTCCTGATGAGTATAGGTCTCGCTCTTTTTATTCCTGCCGGTAAAAGACAGGAATAACATGACAATAGCAGCTATGATCAGGAAGTATAAAAGGATACTTCTTATGCTGTTGCTCTTATTCAATTACTTCTCCTCCAAAACCACTGTGCCGATATAAGGCAGATTTCTGTATTTCTGGGCGTAGTCAAGGCCGTAGCCCACCACGAATTCATCGGGGATGTCAAAGCCCGTGTAATCTATCTCCACCTCAGTGACCCTTCTGTCGGGTTTGTTTAAGAGGGAACAGAGTTTCAGGCTCTCGGGTCCTCTGGACTTTAATATCTTAAGAAGATAGTGCATGCTCCTTCCGGAATCTATGATATCTTCAACAACTATGACATTCTTTCCTCTTAAAGGCTCGTCCAGATCCTGAACGATCTTTACTTCTCCGCTGGATTCCGTTTCATTTCCGTAACTGGATATCCGCATGAAATCAAGAAATACCGGCACCGTTATCCTTTTAGCCAGCTCACATGCGAAAAAGCAGGCCCCCTTTAAGATACAGATAATAGTAACCTCTTTTCCCTCGTAATCACGACTTATCTGTCCTGCCAGTTCCCTTATCCTCTTATCCAGACTTTCCTCGTCATACAGTACATTGATCTTTTCCGCCATGTTCCCAATTCCTTTCTTTATGATCCTTGATCGTCACCTTAAGCACCTTCTCCGTACTGTCCGTCACCCTGAATCCGTGACCAATACGCAGTCCCGGAACCCATATGACATCCTGCCCGGAGGCCAGTAGAAAGGTGCTGTCCCTGTCCTCTGACGGCACCTTTTCCTCAATGAGATAATCCTTTAATTTCTTGCTGCCGCCCTGTATGGATATCCGGTCTCCGGCTCTTCTTGTCCTCCATACGGCGCCGCCCTTTATCTTACCATAGTCCAGCCATTTCGTATATCCAAGAATCGGGATATTTTCCGGTTTCTCCGTGATACTCCCTGCGGCGGCGGACCCGTCCGGCAATGTTACAACAGTCTCTTTTCCCTCTTCTATCTTAAAGGGGATCTCCGGGCAGGTCTCATCCTTTCCCTTTTTTCCCTTTGAAAAGGTCAGGGCATCAAAGCTTTTCCTCACGGTAATGCCGTAGGGAAGATGGACTTCCTTCCCGCTGCCCTTTATCAGCAGCTTTTCCGTGTCATTTACGTGGACTGAGCTTATATCTTTCTCCCTCCCCGCAAATAAGGTGATGCACTTTCTTACAGCCATACTCCTTAAGACCGGGGCCGCATTTTCAAGTATATCCGCTCTTACTTTAAGCCTTTCGGGCATTTCCGTGAGATCTGCAGCCTCCGAGAAAAGCCTTTGGGCCTCGGAGTCCATATAGTCCCACACCTCCCGGATCCTTTCGGAGGCTTCCGCCACATGCCGGGAAGCGGCAGGGTTTATGAGTTCAGCCTCGGGAAGTATATTCAGTCTGATACGGTTCCTTGCAATGGCAGCATCGGAATTTGTCTCATCCTCGCAATATCTTATCCCATTTTCCCTGCAATATTCCTCTATTTCAGCTCTGGTGCAGGTGATGAGGGGTCTTATTATCCTTCCGCTCACGGGCCGGATCCCTCCGAGTCCCTTTATCCCGGTACCTCTGAAGAGGTTAAATAAAGTGGTCTCCGCGGAATCCTCCAAATGATGCGCGATCCCTATCCTGTCCGCATCCCTTTCATTGAAGATCCGGTATCTCTCTATCCTTCCCGCCTCTTCCTCCGACAGTCCCTCCCTTTTGGAAATGGCGGGAATATCCACTCTTACGGCGGTGAAAGGAATATTGAGGTTCCTGCATTCCTCCTCCACAAAATGAAGGTCCCTGTCAGCGCTCTTCCCTCTGATGCCGTGATGAACATGGACTGCTTCTATGCTGATATCCAGCTCCTGCCTGAGGGAAGACATCAAAAAAAGGAGGCACATGGAATCTGCTCCTCCTGATACTCCGATCATTACTCTGTCGCCCTTTTCGATCATGTGATACTTATGTATCACCTCAAGGATCTT
This sequence comes from uncultured Lachnospiraceae bacterium, assembly GCA_902797705.1. Lineage (GTDB taxonomy): Bacteria > Bacillota > Clostridia > Lachnospirales > Lachnospiraceae > NK4A144. Next base: position 2,224 of record CADBTX010000073.1, read on the forward strand.
TTCAACGGTGATCACTTTTCCTCATCCGGCTTAAAAATCACTTCTCCGTCATGAACAAGCCCCAGCTTGCTCTCCGCTATTTCCTCGGCGAACTTCTTGGTCTTTGTATACTTCTCGTATTCTTTCAGCTCTTCCGTCCGGTTCTTCTCGCTCTCTATCTCCCTGGTGAGCTCCTCTTCGCGGGCAAGATAGGTATTGTACTTATCCTGCAGTCTCATACCGTCTATGGAAACAACTGCCAGAAGCATTGCGACCACTATCGCGATACAGAAGCATCCGAACTTATTCTGCTTTTTCTTTCTGAATGCCGGTGTTTTAGACATACCTGTTTAATTCCTCCCCCTGATATGCTATTTATGTAAACACCCTTAGATAATACATGTTATTTTTGCTTTTGTCAATACAGATGTTATTTTTTATCAGATGTATTCAAAAAGCTCCTCCGTCTCTTCCTTGCGGACAACCTCCTTCACATCCTTTACCCTGACCTTAACCGTCCTGTTTCCAAAGGCTATCTCTATCACATCTCCGGCCTTCACCTCTGCTCCGGCCTTCGCCACCTTGTTATTTATGAGAACCCTTCCGGCGTCACAGGCTTCGTTGGCTATGGTACGCCTTTTTATCAGTCTTGAGACTTTTAAGTACTTGTCAAGCCGCATGATCTCCCTCTTTCCTTTCATCCGTCAGACCTAATTCAGCTTTACTACGAAAAAAGGACACATGCCGAGGCACGTGTCCTTTCAGGATCAGATTAAAAATTACTTCTTGTTTACAAGATCCTTAAGAGCCTTTCCGGCCTTAAACTTAGGTGCCTTTGATGCAGCAATCTTCATAACTGCGCCAGTCTGGGGATTCCTTCCCTCTCTTGCAGCTCTCTTAGATACTTCGAAAGTACCGAAACCAACAAGCTGAACCTTGTCACCCTTCTTAAGCTGAGCGGCAACAACGTCTGTGAAAGCCTTTACAGCTGCTTCAGCATCCTTCTTTGTCAGGCCTGCCTTATCGGCAACAGCAGCAACTAATTCTGTTTTGTTCATTTTGAACTCCTCCTATTACGCGAGTTTTTTCGAATATTTAAGTGGCCTCCTCAGACCACCAAACATAGTTATATACGTTTTATCACTCTTTGTCAAGGAAATACCTTGATTTATCGGGCTGTTCTGGCCTTTTTGGGGTACAATCCGGCCTCATTCCTCTCCGGAGAATCTTCCGGCAAAAAGTACCATTCCGCTGTCCCTGTCTCTTATGAAAAAGACAAAGGGTCTGTCAGCGATAAACTCCTCCTTCGGCTCATCCACAGGCACAGCGGTAAGCTCCATCATGATCTCCGTCACCGCAGCAGCCCGGCTGCCTTCCTCATCCACTTCCACCACGGCCCTGTGTATGATGTCCGTGATCTTTATATCCTCCGCCAGGCCCGAAAAATCCGCACCGTCGGAAAATGCCCTGTCCATTCCCATAGTTATGAGCTTTTCCTTCAGCCCGGCCAGACTCACGTCCATTTTAAACCTGGGAATCGCCAGCATTCCAAGTTCTGTCTCCCCGGCTTTATCCAGCTCAGTGAAGATATCGTCAAAGGATCCGTCCTTTAATAATCCCGTCACATCCCTGTTCTCACTGTCGGCATTCATAAGGATATCCATCTCATAGCCGGAATCCCTGTAGGGAAGGGCCACGGCCTTTACTCCGTTATGATCCGGGAGATAGCGGAATTCCTCATCCTCCATATGCATCATTTCAACCTGGCATTCCTTATCCGCCCCGTAAAAGGTCTGATTGTAGGTATCCCCGGCTAAAAAGCACTTTTTCCATTCTCCGTAGAAGTAGACGGCGTTCAGAATATCCGCCACGGTATCCTTGCTGATCCCCGGCTCATAGTCCGGTATCATTCCATCGGTCTTATCGCCGACCCAGGCCTTGATATCCCCTTTTACGGCCTCCGTATCGGTGAAATCCACCTGCTTAAATTCTCCATCGAAGTATTTTTTTGCAGGTCCGACAAAGGTTTTTTCGTGATCGGGGCTTAGTTGAAGGTTTTTACTGATATATATCGCATTGGCACTCTTAAAATAGGCGCTCTCACTCTGCTCCCTTGAGATATACTTCCCGAGACCCGCCCTGAATCTTTCGGGATCCTCTATGGAGAGTGCTCTGTTTATCCCGTCCGCGGTCTCACCCTTAGCAGCCAGACCTGAAAGGGCAACTGCCGACTCTATGCTGAAGGGCGAAAAGAACAGATTCCCCTCATCAGCGTATGAATCAAAAAGCTTTTTCGTGAATTCATTTACCGCAGGTCTCACATCCTCCATATCACCCTCTTCCGGCGTCTCCTCAGCCGGATCCGACGCGTTTTCCGTATCTGACGGCGTCTCCCCAGCCGCCTCCGATGCGTTTTCCGTATCTGACGGCGTCTCCCCAGCCGGCTCTGATGCGCTTTCCGTATCTGACGGCGTCTCCTCAGCCGGCTCTGATGCGTTTTCTGTATCTGCCGGGAGTTCTGCTGTCCCGCTGCCGGCCGCTCCGCATGCCGTCTGCAGGATCGTCACCATACAGAGAGCTCCCAAGATCTTAAATAACCTCTTTTTATCCATTTTTGTCGATGCCGCTCCTTTCAATGCTTCACAACATACGGTTTTTCATGACGGTGCTGA
>CADBTX010000074.1 GCA_902797705.1 uncultured Lachnospiraceae bacterium
CACAAAGCTTTCTTTATCTATCCCCATCTTTTCCACAAGTCTCAAAATAAGGGACTCATCTATGGTCAGCAGGGAATAGAGAAGGTGTTCTACGTCTATCTCCTGATTGCCGTAATCCATTGCCACCTTCTGGCAGTTATTTATCGCATCCATCGAACTCTGGGTAAATTTGCTTATATTCATTTCAGCCTCCTTTCTGTATACTCCGAGGTTATTTCTGATTATACAGAGAATTGTTAGCACTGTCAAGAGGTGAGTGCTAATTATGGGGATATGAATTGGCAAAGGGTGTTTCCCCTCATATTTTTTCCCGGGGAGATATCACATCGGCCTGAAAGCCGACTCTTCGATAAGCCTGGTGGCTTCCTCGAAGTCAACCGGCTTACTGTAGAAATAACCCTGGGCCGTGTCGCAGCCCATTTCAAGAAGTGCCCTGCCCTGTTTTTCATTTTCCACGCCTTCAGCAATGACAGACATCTGAAGCCGGTTCGCAATGCTTATGATGCTCTCGATAAGTATCCTGGACCTTTTGTCATCGGGCAGTTTGTCTACAAAGCTTCTGTCTATCTTTATGGCGTCGGCATCGATATTATGTATGAGGGAAAGGGAAGAGTATCCCGTTCCGAAATCATCTATGGAGATCCTTATGCCCCTCTCCTTCAGCTTGCTGATAAAACTCATCAGCTGCTCATACTCGTTGTCCTTAATGCTCTCGGTGATCTCTATCTCCACGTCATCCGGTGACAGGCCGAAATCGTCAATGACATCGGCGATCTTATCTTCGATATCCGGAACGAAGAGGTTCTTTTTTGAGAAGTTCGATGAGACCACAGGGGGATTGAGTCCCATATTCTTCCACTGACGGATGGAAGAACAGGTCTCTTTGAAAATGGTCATATCCAGTTCAGGTATAAAGGAATTCTTGTCCAGGACAGGGATGAATTCATCCGGATAGATAAAACGTCCCTCGTGCTTCCAGCGGCAGAGAGCCTCAAAGCCCACAAGGCTTCCGTCCCGCATATTTACCTTGGCCTGGAAGAAGGGCATGAACTCCCTCTTCTGTATGGCTGGGCGGAACATGGAAATGATATTCCTGTTGTGGCTTATGGTCTCCAGCAGTTCCTCATCATAAAAAACTATGGGCATCTTCAGCTTTCCCTTGCCCAGTTCACAGGCAGCTGAAGCCTCGTTAAGCCTTTCCGAGAACTGCTTCTTATTCTCCTTATCCTCCATGGACACTCCCATCCATGCGGAGATATTGAAGTTGTTGCCCGGAGCCGATTTCAGATTGGATATCAGAACAGAATTCACCTTCTGCCTGATCTTAGTAAGGTTTTCCGTGTGGACATAGAGAACGAAATTGTCGCCTCCGAGACGGCACACTCCCTCATCCTCTTCCACGAATTCGCAGAGCTTTCTGGAATACTGGATTATGGCCTCATCACCGGCCCTTGCTCCTCCTACGTCATTCACATATTTAAAATTCTGGAGATTCAGCCTTATGACCACAAACTCACTGCCGGGGATCTCTCTCGTGACATCTTTATACTTTTTCTGGATATGTACGATATTGGGGATCCCGGTAAGGGCATCTGAATTCCTGGAGATATCCAGCATCCTCTTCATATTTTTGCGGCTCATAAGGACATGCATCACATCAGAGAAAAACTGCAGAGCCTCAAGATCCAGATCCTCTTTCCTTATACCTATCCTAAATTCCAGATATGAATGAACATATTCCTTCTCCTCAAAGAAATAGGTGTATTTCAGCCGCAGGCCCGTCTGACTGCCGTCATCGTAGAGTACGATCCTGTCTCCGTCCCTTTTCTCTTCAACAGGGGGAATCATGGGATGGCTGTCCCTGGTGCGCAATGCTTCTCCCATATCCACATCAAAATAAAACTTCGAGACCCGAAAATGCTCGCAGATCCTGTTATAGTCCTCCTGTTTAATATTTTCCCGACCGGCAGTCCTTATGATATGGTGCAGATCGGAGAGCTGTTCATCAGTCAGTTTCAAAGCTTTCCAGCCTTTCCTCCTCCAAATGAAGCGGAGTCCAGAATATTGGTATCAAAGGTAAATGTAAGATTCTTTTCCCTGCGCTCTCTCTTAAGCGCCAGTTCTATTATCCTGTCAAGAAGTTCAGGATATGAGACCCCCGTGGGCTCCCAGAGATAAAAGGACAGGGAACCGGGTATGGTATTGATCTCGTTAAAATACAGCCTGCCATCGGCACCGTCTATCATAAAATCTATACGGGATACGCCGCAGCATCCAAGAGCCTTAAAGGCCTTTACCGCAAGAGCCCTGACATTCTCCCGCATTTCCGGGGTGATGTCCGCAGGTATCTTTCTGGAAACTCCGGCCATTCCCTTGGAGCCCCCGTTTTTCCCGCCGCTTACATACTTATCCTCGTAACTTAATATATCCTCGCTGTGAAGAGGCTCTTCACATTCCGAGGCTATGGCATCATTCTCATCCCCAAGAACGGAGCAGTTGATCTCCCTGAGCTCCGTAATGGCCCTTTCAGCCAGGACTCTGGAGGCATATTTAAATGCGTCATCCAAAGAATTCACAAGCTCTGTCCTGTCCTTTGAGACGCTTATGCCCACGCTGGAGCCTAAGTTTACCGGCTTTATTATAACAGGATACCCGAAGGCCTTCTCTATCCTGTCCGTCAGCGAATCTATATCCTCATAATCGGAAAGGGTATAAACCTCCGCATCCAGCATGGGTACCCCCGCTTTCTGCAATATGGCCTTCATGATATATTTATCCATTCCCACCGCGGAGCTTGTGACATCGCAGCCCGCAAAAGGAACGCCGAGAGTCTTGAAATAACCCTGCAGGGCGCCGTCTTCCACATTGGTCCCGTGGACCACGGGAAATACAAGATCGATGTCGTACTCCGGATTCTTCCCGAATTTCTTCGGAGGATAGGAAACAAGCTTAACGCTGCCCTGCTCATTTATCATTATGACCCTGCGGGATCTTTGCAGCAGTCCTTTTATATCCCTGTAGGCCTCGATCTTTCCAATGTCCTCACCTATGTACATCTCGTTATTCTTTGTGAGATACAGGGGGATCACATCATATTTTTCCTTATCAAGACTTAAGAGCGCCTGTATGCCGGAGATCACCGACACCTCATGTTCTACGCTTTTCCCTCCGAAAACAAGGGCCACCTTGAGCTTCATATTCCGTACCTTTCATTCATCCTATTTTGCCAGATAGTCCGGCAGGTCGTTTTCCAGCAGGATGTACTTATGCCTGTCATCCTTTATCCTGCGGGCATGATCGAGGGCTTCCTCCAGCCTGTCGAAGACCATGCACCTTTCCTCCGGAAAACCCTTCTCCATTATACCATCCATTATGGGTTTCGTGTGCTTTTTCCCCACAAGTAAAATATAGTCACAGTTTTCAGCGGCATAATTGCCGAATTTCCTGTTATATTCCTCTTCACGGTCTCCCAGTTCCACCATTCCCGGGGTGATCAGTATCTTTGCCCCGTCAAACATAGCCAGGGTCTCAAGGGCCGCCTTTGATCCCACAGGGTTGGAATTATAGGCATCATCTATTATTGTAAGGCCTCCCTGCTCCCGTATCTGCATCCTGTGCTCCACAGGCTCTATCCGCCTCGCAGGTACTTTCAGCTCCTTCAGGGGTATACCCAGACTGTTGGCTACGGCAATGGCCCCTACCACATTGATGATATTGTGGCCGCCGATCAGCCGGATCCGGAATTCCTCCTCCTCACCCCCGGGGGTTACCACGGTGAAGGAGGTGCCGAGAGCAGATACCTTTATATTTTTGGCATAGTAGCCGCTTTCCTCCCCGTCGGAATGATACAGAATGGGAGAACTGTATTCCCCTGCCTTTTCCCTTATCAGCTCATTATCCCCGTTAAGGAAGATCATACCTTTTCCGGAGACCGCATCAGCCAGTTCAAATTTGGTCTTTTGGATATTTTCAATGCTGTGAAAGGTTTCCAGGTGCTGGGGCCCCACGGCGGTTATGATACCGTGATCCGGAGGAAAGAGATCGCATATCTCCTTTATCTCTCCCACTCGTCTTGCCCCCATCTCGCAGATAAAGATCTCGTTCGTACGCTTAAGGTTCTCTCTCAAGGTCCTCGTTATCCCCAGGGGAGTATTGAAATTTCCCGGAGTCACAAGAACATCAAAGCGGGACCTCAAAAGTGTTTCCAGATAATACTTTACGCTGGTCTTCCCGTAGCTTCCGGTGACTCCTATCACTATGAGATCCTTCATTTCCCGGAGAATGCGTCTCGCGTCATTGATATAATAGCGGTTCACCATGACTTCCACCGGATGGTTTATGATATTGGAAATAAGAATAAGGAACAGCTGTGAAGAGACCAGGATCACAGAGACCCCGGGGATAACCCCTGTCCCCGAGAAGCGGAAGCAGACCCCCAATGTAATGAGGGACAGCAGGATTATGGTAAAGATCATCCTCTTTACCCTGGCTGTGTATACTAATCTTTTCTTGTTATTCAGCCGCCTTAATGCCCGGTACACCAGCACTGTCATGTACAGGGTAAGGATCATCAGGATGTCCAGAGGCCAGAACGAAAAGAAAAGCCTCAATATCCCAAGGACCAGGCCGAACAGCAGCAGCCACTGCTGTCTTATATTTTTTTTCAGCCACCTTATATGCTCATCATTCTTATAACCGTTCTGCTGAAACATATGCATGTTATGTCTCAGGGTCAAAGAGTAAGCATACAGGGAAAGCAGGAATATCACTGCACTTCTTACGATCATATGTTAAAAAAAGCCCTTATTACGCTGCGGAACCTGTCCGGATCCTCCAGAAAGGAGTAATGGCCGCAGCCCTGAAATACCACGAGGCCGGAGTTCTTTATCCTTTCCTCCATGATGTGAGCGTCCCTCATGGGAGTGGCGGTATCCTTATCCCCCCAGATGAGCAGGCATTCCCAGGGGATGCCGTCAAGGAGCGGCGTCAGATCCTCGTTCACCGCCTTTACGAGACACTGTCTCATGACCGGAGTCGCTCTCCTATAGTCTTCCGAACCCTGCCTCATCCTCCAGTCGTCAACCAGCTCGGGAAACAGGGCATAGAAGAGCCTCAGATCAAATATCTTTTTAATCATCTTATACTGTCTTATCTTTATCTTCTGCTTCAGGGTCCTGACCGGAAGAACTCCGGCACTGTCGATAAGAACGATCTTTTCAACCTCAAAGGGAAGATCCTTCCTGGCAGATAGCTTGATGATCATCCTGCCCCCATAGGAATGACCTATAAGGGAGGTCTTCTTTATACCAAGTTCACTGATAAGAGCGATAAAGAAGTCCGTAAATCCGTCCACGTCCCAGGGTTCAGGAGGCTCGTCGCTCTCCCCGAAGCCCGGGAGATCAAACTGCACTACCTTATATCCCTCCGGAAAGGCAGCGGCCACGCTGTCATAAACTTTCAGTCCCGTCCCCCATCCCTGGAGGATCACTGCATATCTGTCCCCGCTGCCGCTTATCTTGTAATTAATATTCAGTCCATTTACGGTAAGCATCATAGTTAAGACCCATTATAACACAAAGACACAATACCGGTGTTTGAAACCGATATTGTGTCTTTCAGGGTTTATTACATTTTTAATTTCAGAACTTTCCTGCCTTTGCAGCCTCTTCGATGGAAACTGCGGTAGAAACAGTCATTCCAACCATGGGGTTGTTTCCGGCTCCGATAAGACCCATCATCTCAACGTGTGCGGGAACTGATGAAGAACCTGCGAACTGGGCATCGGAGTGCATACGTCCCATTGTATCCGTCATTCCGTAGGAAGCGGGACCTGCAGCCATGTTATCGGGATGGAGTGTACGTCCTGTTCCGCCGCCGGATGCAACTGAGAAGTACTTCTTTCCTGCCTCTACGCGCTCCTTCTTGTAGGTACCTGCAACCGGATG
>CADBTX010000075.1 GCA_902797705.1 uncultured Lachnospiraceae bacterium
TGAAAATAGGAAATCTATCGGGGAGAGGGCTGAAACCAGTCCTGATAGTTAACGGGAATTTATCTGTTCTTTAGGAGTGGGTGCCGGGATGATGCCGGATAGCAAATATAGTAAATGCTCATATATATGGATTGATATTTCCCGTGAATGTATGGTATAATCCCATGGTTATGCAAGGTCCCCGGAGAGGGACGCAGGAATGAGAAAGAAAGGATCGGAATCGGCAACAATGAGTTTACAGGTTGAAAATTTAGAGCACAATATGGCAAAGCTTACTATAGAGGCAAGCGCAGAGGATTTTGAGAAGGCCTGCCAGAGTGCGTATCAGAAGCAGAAGGGGAAGATCAGTGTTCCCGGATTCAGGAAGGGAAAGGCCCCCAGAAAGCTTATAGAAAAGATGTACGGCGCCGGAGTATTTTATGAGGATGCCGCAAATGAACTTATACCTGAGGCATACAGGAAGGAACTGGAGGAACATAAGGAACTTGATATAGTTTCCCGTCCCGCCATCGATGTGGTCCAGGTGGAAGCAGGAAAGCCCTTTATCTTTACGGCTGAGGTTGCCTTAAAGCCCCCTGTTGAGCTTGGAAAGTATAAGGGTGTCAAGTGCACCAAGGTTGACACTTCCGTAAGCGATGAGGAAGTGACTTCAAAGATCGATGAGGAGCTGGACAGGGATGCGCGTATCGTAGCCATCACCGACAGGGCTGTTCAGGATAAGGATATCGCAAATATCGATTTCGAGGGCTTTGTGGACGGAGAGGCCTTTGACGGAGGAAAGGGTGAGGGACATGACCTTACCATCGGTTCCCATTCCTTCATAGACAATTTCGAGGAGCAGCTTATCGGAAAGAATATCGGAGATGATACGGAGGTGAACGTTACCTTCCCTGAGGATTATCACGAGAAGAGTCTGGCCGGAAAGGCCGCCCTCTTTAAGGTTCATATCAACAGCCTGAAGGAGAGGCAGAAGCCTGAACTGGATGATGAGTATGTTTCCGACAAGGGCTTTGACTCCGTTGACGATTACAAGGAAGACATAAAGAAGAAACTCACTGAGAGAAAGGAAAACGAGGCTAAGGCCAAGAACGAGGATGAGATCATCGAGGCCGTTATAGAGGATTCAAAGATGGATATCCCCGAGGCAATGGAGGATACCGAGGCAGAATCCCTTGTTAACGGGTTTGCGAGAAATATCGCATCCCAGGGCATGAGCCTTGATATGTACATGCAGTATACCGGCATGACCATGGATCGTCTTAAGGATCAGATGAAGGAGCAGGCCGGAAAGAACATAAGAAGCCGCCTTGTTCTGGAAGCCATCGGCGAAAAAGAAGGCATTGAAGCTACGGACGAAGAGTTCGAAGAAGAAGTAAAGAAGATGGCTGAGCAGTACAGGATGGAGCCTGACAAGCTTAAGGATCTCATGGGCGATGAGGAGAAGAAGAACGTCCGTCATGACATCGTGATGCAGAAGGTCTGCGATCTCCTGATCGCGGAGGCTAAGCCTGTTGCTGAAAAGAAGAAGAAAGCCGCAAAGAAGGATGGTGAATGATATGCTGGTCCCTACAGTCATAGAAACCACAAACAGAGGTGAGAGAGCCTATGACATTTATTCCAGGCTCTTAAAAGAGAGGATCATCTTTCTGGGAGACGAGGTCAATGACCAGACTGCCGGTCTGGTGGTTGCCCAGATGCTTTTCCTGGAGGCGGAGGATCCGGATAAGGATATCCATTTCTATATTGATTCTCCCGGAGGATCCGTTACTGCGGGTTTTGCCATTTATGATACAATGAATTATATCAAGTGCGATGTTTCCACAATCTGCCTTGGAATGGCAGCATCCATGGGAGCATTCCTCCTGTCCGGAGGCACAAAGGGAAAGAGACTCGCGCTTCCCAATGCCGAGATCATGATCCATCAGCCTTCAGGCGGAGCAAGAGGACAGGCAACGGAGATCGAGATAACAGCGAAGCAGATACTCCGTACCCGTGAAAGGCTGAATAAGATACTGTCGGAGAATACGGGAAAGCCCGTTGAGACCATCGCTATTGATACTGAAAGAGATAACTGGATGACTGCCGAAGAGGCAAAGAATTACGGTATCATAGATGAGATCGTAGTGTCCAGAAGAGCTGCAGAGGAAGCTGCGAAGGGAAGATCAAGTGAAAAATGACGGAAAGATAAGATGCTCCTTTTGTAAAAAGACCCAGGATCAGGTCACAAAGCTGATATCCGGGCCTAACGGAGCGTATATCTGTGATGAGTGTGTGGCAATATGTGCCGACATAATCGATGAGGAGATGGAGGAGGTATCCTTTGGGGCCGAAACGGAGATTAATCTTCTGAAGCCCAAGGAGATACACGAATTCCTGGACGATTATGTTATAGATCAGGATGAGGCGAAAAAGGTTCTGTCCGTTGCGGTATATAACCACTATAAAAGGATCCTTTCAAATAAGGAATCGGATGTGGAACTGCAGAAGAGCAATATCCTTATGCTTGGACCCACAGGTTCCGGAAAGACACTCCTTGCCCAGACACTGGCGAGAGTACTGAATGTCCCATTTGCCATTGCTGATGCCACAAGCCTTACAGAGGCGGGATATGTGGGTGAGGACGTTGAGAACATCCTGTTAAAGCTTATCCAGGCCGCAGACTATGATGTGGAAAGAGCTCAGGTCGGCATCGTATATATCGATGAGATAGACAAGATAACCAGAAAGGGTGAGAATGTTTCCATCACCAGGGACGTCTCGGGAGAGGGCGTACAGCAGGCGCTGCTGAAGATCCTGGAGGGAACGGTTGCCTCGGTTCCTCCTCAGGGGGGCAGGAAGCATCCCCATCAGGAGCTGATCCAGATAGACACCACGAATATCCTTTTTATCTGCGGAGGAGCCTTCGAGGGACTGGATAAGATCATAGAGACAAGGCTTGACAAGAAGTCCATCGGATTTAATGCGGTGATAGGTTCTTCAAAGGATTCGGGCATAGGGGACGCATTCCACAAGGTACTGCCGGAGGATCTGAATAAATTCGGACTGATACCCGAGCTTATCGGAAGACTGCCGGTGACTGTGGCATTGGACAATCTCCGCAAGGAAGCTCTTGTCAATATCCTTACCAAGCCGAAGAATGCTCTCGTAAAGCAGTATGTAAAGCTTCTGGAGCTGGATGATGTTAAACTCACCGTGGAAGATGACGCAGTTGAAGCCATTGCGGACAAGGCTCTGGAGAGAAAGACCGGCGCCAGAGGACTTCGCTCCATAGTTGAAAAGGTCATGATGGACGTGATGTACAACAGTCCCTCAGACGAAAGCATCGAGGAAGTCATAGTCACGAAGGAAGCGGTGGAAGGAACGGCGGAGCCCCTCATTGTTCACCGGGGCAAGGAAAAGAAGGAAGCAACGTAAAGGAAAAGAAGGGTGGAGGCTCCGGCTTCCGCCCATTATTGTATAACGGTATGAGAATGAAGAAGAAAAGTACAAAGACGATGAAAAATGTGCCCTGCATAGTTCTCCGGGATCTCACCATCATGCCCAATGTCATCATGCATTTTGATATTTCGGAGGAGATATCCATAAATGCCATGAACCTTGCCATGACCACCACCCAGGAGCTTCTGGTGACCACTCCCAGGGACAGTGACAAGGATAACATTGAGAACGAGGATATAAACAGGATCGGCACCATAGTGTCCGTTAAGCAGGTCATTAAGATGCCAAATAAGATATCCCGTGTCATGGTGGAGGGCAAGGAGAGAGCGGAGATAATAGCCTTCAGCGGAAACAGGAAGCTGAGAAAGGCTGAGGTCCGTGTCTTTTCCAGAGAGGAAATGAATGACGTGACCCCGGAACAGGCGGAGGCCATGAGACGTGAGATCCTCCAGCGCTTCTGGGAGTATATTTCCTTCTTCCCCAGAACGGGAAAGACCTTCAGGGCCCAGTTCCTGGAAATAGAGGATCTGGGAGACATGATGGATGCCATCATAGCCAACCTTCCCATTGAGAATAAAAAGAAACAGCATATCCTGGAGTCTGTTACCATCTCCGAAAGGTATGAGGAAGAGAGCAGCATACTGGAAGAGGAGCTGGATGTGGCCCGCATAAGGTCCGAGCTGGCGGTTAAGGTAAACGGAAAGGTGGAAAAGGATCAGAAGGACTACGTCCTTCGGGAACAGCTCCGCTATATCAGGGAGGAACTGGGAGATGATTCCCCGGAGACGGAGGCTGATAAATACAAGAAGTCCCTGGAAAAACTGGATGCTCCCGATGAGGTGAAGGAGCATATCAATAAGGAGATAGACCGCTTCATGAACATTCCTTCGGGATCATCGGAGAGCGGAGTGGAGCAGGTTTATATTGAGACTCTTTTGGATATGCCCTGGAACAGGGGTTCCGAAGAGAACAAGTCGTTAGATAACGCGGAGAAGATACTGGAGAGGGATCACTACGGCCTTAAGAAGGTGAAGGAGAGGATGCTGGAATTCCTTGCGGTGAAGAATCTTACCGAAAAGGGACAGAGCCCCATAATCCTTTTAGTGGGACCTCCGGGAACCGGAAAGACCTCCATTGCGAAATCCATCGCGGAAGCCCTGAACCGTAAATATATCCGCATCTCTCTCGGAGGAGTCAGGGATGAAGCGGAGATAAGGGGACACAGAAGGACCTACGTGGGAGCAATGCCCGGGGTCATCGCCAAAGGACTGCAGCATGCAAAGGTCAGGAATCCCCTGATACTGCTGGATGAGATAGATAAGATAAGCTCGGAATACCACGGCGCCACTGCGTCGGCTCTTCTCGAGGTGCTGGATTCGGAGCAGAACAGATTCTTCAGGGATCACTACATTGAGGTGCCCCTGGATCTTTCAGAGGTGCTCTTCATTGCCACCGCAAACACCACCGACACCATACCGGTCCCCCTGCTTGACAGGATGGAGGTAGTGGAGGTGTCCGGCTATACTGAGAATGAGAAATTCCATATCGCAAAGGAGCATCTCATTGGAAAGCAGCTGAAAAAGAACGGCCTGAAGAAAGGAAACCTGAAGATAAACGACACCGCTATCAGGGCCATGATCACCTCCTATACCAGAGAGTCCGGAGTCAGGAGCCTGGAGCGGCGTATCGGAGAGATATGCAGAAAGACCGCGAGAAAGGTTTATTCCAAAGAGGAAAGCCGGGTGACGGTAGGAGTCAGGAACCTTACGGACTTCCTTGGAAATGTCAAATACCTTCCGGAGGATGAGGCGAAGAAGCCGGAGATCGGCATCGTCAGAGGCCTTGCCTGGACCAGCGTGGGAGGGGTCACTCTGGAGATAGAAGTGAATGAGATGCCGGGAAAGGGCGCACTTACCCTTACGGGGCAGCTCGGAGATGTGATGAAGGAGTCCGCGAATATCGCCTTTACTCTGGTGCGGAGCATGACGGAAAAGTACGGAAAGGATGCCAGATACTTTAAGAGCCATGATTTCCACCTTCATATACCTGAGGGCGCGGTTCCGAAGGACGGACCCTCTGCGGGCATCACCATGACCACAGCCCTTTTCAGTGTCGCAACAGATTCTCTTGTAAGAGGGGATATAGCCATGACCGGGGAGATAGATCTCCGGGGAAATGTCCTTCCCATAGGAGGATTAAAGGAAAAACTGCTGGCGGCAAAGAATGCGAAGATGAAGACGGTGCTGGTACCGGAAAAGAATAAGAGGGACTTTTCGGAGATCTCCGAAGAGATCACCGAGGGACTTGATATCATCTATGTGAAGAGGATAGAAGAGGTACTTGAAAAAACCCTTGTGAAGATGCCTGAGGAAAAGAAGCCAAAGGCTGTTTCACGCCGACAGACGGCACGGGTGCCTGCCCCGGGGAAGAAAGTCTGAAACAAAATGCTTCAAACTTCCATCGGTGCCGCGCAGGCACGTCACCGATGAGCACACTTGCCTGCGGCAAGGTACAAAAAATGATAATAAAAAAAGTGGAGCTTGAGACAGTAGCCGGGGTCACGACAAAAAAACTCCCGGAGACCGGACAGCCGGAGATCGCCTTTGCGGGGCGGAGCAACGCCGGGAAATCCACACTCATCAATGCTTTGATGAACCGGAGGAACTACGCCAGGGTGTCCGAAACACCGGGAAAGACCCAGACCATCAATTATTATCATGTAAATGATGAGCTGTATTTTGTGGACCTGCCGGGATACGGCTACGCAAAGGTGAAGACTGATTTCAGGAAGCAGTGGGGAAAGCTTATTGAGGGCTATTTCAATTCCTCAAATGATCTGAGGGCCATCTTTCTTTTAATGGATATAAGGCGTGATCCAAATGAGGATGACTGCATGATGCTTGACTGGATGGCTTCATCGGGACTCGAGATACTGGTCGTGGCTACAAAGGCCGACAAGGTTAAGCGACAGGAGAGGATAAGAAGAGTAAGCAGTCTTAAAAAGACACTGTCCGATCGCCTGGGCAGGGAAGTGGATCTGATCTCCTTTTCCGCACTGGATAAGTCGGGACGGGATGAGATATATGATGTGATAGACGGGATCTTGGAAAGGAGCGTAAAGAATAATGACTAAGGTAGATATAATCTCAGGATTTCTCGGGGCGGGAAAGACCACCCTTATAAAAAAGCTTATTGAGGAGTCCTTTAAGGGACAGCAGGTTGTCCTTATCGAAAACGAATTCGGGGAGATAGGTATTGACGGAGGGTTCTTAAAGGACGCCGGTATAAATATCACTGAGATGAATTCCGGATGCATCTGCTGCTCCCTTGTGGGTGATTTCAGCACAGCCCTTAAGGAAGTGGTGGATAAATATCATCCGGAAAGGATAATAATCGAGCCCTCGGGAGTAGGAAAACTCTCCGATGTGGCAAAGGCCGTGGAAAGAGCCGATGGCGATGAACTGAAGGTGAACAGTATGGTCACTGTGGTAGACGGCAACAAGGCAAAGATGTATATGAAGAACTTTGGAGAGTTCTTTAATAACCAGGTGGAAACTGCGGGCACCATCATAATAAGCCGCAGCCAGACCATGAAGCAGGAGAAGCTTTCGGATCTCAATGCCCTTCTCAGGGAGCACAATAAGGAAGCGGTTATAATCACCACACCTTGGGACGAGCTAAAGGGAGATCAGATACTTTCCGCCATGGAAAAGGGCCATACCCTTGTGGATTCCCTTCTTCAGGAGATAATGACGGGAGACGACCACGAGCACGAGCATGAGCACCACCATGATCACGAGCACGAGCATGAGCACCATCATGACCACGAGCATGAGCATGACCATGAGCACGAGCATGAGCACCATCATGACCACGAGCACGAGCACGAGCATGAGCACCATCATGACCACGACCACGAGCACGAGCATGACCATGATCACGAGCATCACCATCATGACCATGACCATCATCATCATCACCACGATGCGGATGAGGTATTCCAGAGCTGGGGCGAGGAGACTGCCAATAAGTATTCCGAGGATGAGATAAAGAGCATTCTGGAGAAACTTAAGGAAGGGGATACCTACGGAATGGTGCTCAGGGCCAAGGGATATGTGCCCGACAGGGAAAAGGAGAGCTGGATACACTTTGACCTGACACCCGGAGAATATGAGATCAGACAGGGCGGTGCGGATTACACGGGACGTATCTGTGTAATAGGATCCGGCATCAGGGAAGATCTCTTAAAGGAGCTGTTTAATGTTTAAGAAAAAAGAGGTTCCGGTATATCTCTTCTTCGGCTTTCTGGAGAGTGGGAAGACCAGTTTCATTCTTGAGACCATGAAGGAAGGCCAGTTCAAGGACGGTAAGAAGACCGTTTACATACTGTGCGAAGAAGGCATTGAGGAGATCGATGAGGATCTCCTTATGGAAAATAAATTCAAGACCGTTACCATAGAGGACCAATCCGGCATAACGGAAGAGGATTTCCTGAAGATCGATAAGGCCATGAAGCCGGACCGGGTGATCATAGAGTATAACGGCATGTGGGATCAGGACACGCTGCTTGAGGCCCTGCCGGAGAACTGGCTTGTGGCAGAGGGCATCGCCACTGTGGATGCCTCCACCTACACCGACCATCTCAACAACATGAAGATGCTGATGCTGAATCAGTTCACCTACGCAGATCTCATACTTTTTGACAGGTGTACGAAGGCGATGGAGGAGTCCGGGGATCTGGCCGGCTTTAAGAGGACAGCCAGGGCAAAGAACCGCCGTTCCCAGGTGATCTTTGAGATGGAGGACGGCAGCATAAATAACAACATCAAGGAAGAACTGCCCTATGATGTCAATGCTCCGCTTATCGAGATAGAGGATGATGATTTCGGGATCTGGTACATCGATTCCTTTGACCATATGGATACCTATATCGGAAAAAGAGTCCGGTTTAAGGGACAGGTATATTTCCCGAAGAAGAGCGATAAGAATGTATTTGTTCCCGGAAGATTCGCCATGACCTGCTGCGCCGCAGACATACAGTTTGTGGGATTCCAGTGCAGATACGACAAGGTAAAGGAATTAAAGGAAAAGGAATTTGTCACCGTGACCGCCACCGTCAGGGCAGCTACCATGACCGGAGTGGAAGGACCGGTGCCCTTCCTTATTGCGGACACCGTAGAGAAGGCAGACCCTCCCAAGGAGGAAGTGGTCATGTTTAATTAGACTATAAGGACAGGGGATTATGGATCTCTCCAGAAGGGAATATGTATTTATCATCATACTGCTTTTGGCAGGGATTGCCCTTGTTTCCTGTCTTTGGGGAAAGCGTTCCGGAAGCAGGGATAAGGCGGTGTCGCTTTTTACCTTTCTGAACGCCCTTTTACTACACTTCTTTTACATCATTTACACTCCCACCTATGTGAGGCAGCATGATGTCATAGGCTTCGGGAATAATAACGGGATCGGCCAGGCAGCGCTTATTGAGTACCTTATGAAGGAGGGACATCTGCCGGATTTTGACCCGAGGGAGAGATGGGGATTTTTTCAGCCCCTTCTGCACCATATCATCTCTGCGGTCTTTTTGAAGATCAACCTGCTCTTCGGCGTGAATTACGGGGCGGCCTCTGAAAGACTGCAGCTCCTTACCCTTATATACAGCATGGTCTTTATCTTTTACGGCTTCAGGATATTCAGGCTGATGGGGCTTAAAGGAGCGGGACTCCATGTTTCGGAAGCGCTCCTCGCCTTTCATCCGCTCCTTATCCTATTATCGGGAAGCGTGAATAATGATATGCTGTCACATATGTTCTTTGTGATGGCGGTATACTATGTGCTGAAATGGTATATGGAGGACAGCCTTTCCTGCCTTCTCCTTACGGCTCTGATGATAGGGCTCTCGATGATGGCGAAGCTTTCGGGAGTACTGGCCGCTCCGGCGGCAGCCTTCCTTATGCTGGTAAGGCTTTTTTCGGACAGGGGGGACGCGGACAGGATCAAAAAGAGGATAGGGGAATATGCCCTGTTTGCCCTGGTGGTATTTCCGCTGGGACTTTTCTTCCCCATAAGGAATATGGTGCTTTTCCATGTTCCCTTAAGCTATATGCCGAAGGTGGGGGAGGATCTGTCGGGACACAGCCTGTTAGCAAGGATAGCGGATATAAGGACATGCACTCCCTATGCCTGCATGATAAAGAACGGTGCGCCCTATGATGAGTTCAATATCTTTCTCCTTATGATAAAGACCTCTCTTACCGGGGAATATGATTTCAGCGGAGTGAATCCCTATATCGGCTTTTTCGCCTGGATGCTCTTTATCTCCGGAGTGCTGCTCGGCATTACGGCTGCGGTGATCCTTGTTCTCTATATTTCGGGGAAATGCTTTAAAAATGAAGTGCCAATCCGGCTGTTCTGGAGTATACTGATACTGACCGGGGTTTTCTTTATGCTGAGGCTTATGATCACCGTGCCGAATTTCAGCTCCGGGGACATGAGATATATTGCGTGGATAACAGTGCCGCTCTGCATGATGAACGGCATGTATCTGTCAGACGGGAATACCGTATGGAAGGGGTGGAAGCCCGGGGGAGCGGAACTCTTTATCATCGGTGAAAGCATAATGTTTGTAATCGCCTCCATGGGGGTTTATTATCTTTTGGGGATGCCCTGAATACCGGGTTATCTTCAGGCGGGAAAAAGCTTTAGGACAGGTATCGGATATGAAGATCATTCACTGTTCGGACATCCATCTGGATGCGGTGATGTCCGGATTCAGGGACAGCAGCAAAGCGGAAGAGAGAAGGAACGAGATCCTTTTGACCTTTGTACGTATGGTGAGGTATGCCTCAAAACATGACGTGAGGGCCATAATGATAGTCGGGGATCTCTTTGACAGTACGAGGATAAGTCCCGGGACACTCGATATCGTGGAGAAGTGTATCAGCGGGAATCCGGGCATAGACTTTTTCTATGCTGCCGGAAATCATGAAAAGGACGCATTCTTAAGATCCTTGAGCGTCATCCCGGAGAACCTGAAGACCTTCGGGGACAAAAAGACCTACAGGTATGAGGAGGGGATCACGGTCTCTTCGGTATCCGATCCTTCGGAGCTTTCCCTTTCCTCTTCGGACTTTAACATAGTCATGTATCACGGCACCATCCGCCCCAATGCCTGGAAACTCAAGAATATCGATTATCTTGCACTGGGACATTTCCATGAGCTTAAGGAAGGGTCTCTTGGAAGCAGGGGAAGGTATTGTTATTCCGGATGTCTGGAGGGCAGGGGCTTTGACGAATGCGGAGAAAAGGGCTTTGTCCGCCTTACTATAGAGAACGGCATGATGGAACCTGTTTTCATGCAGGCTGCAAGGCGTACCTGCCATGAGATCCCGATAGATATCTCCGCCATAAAGGGCACCGGAGATGCGGATGCACTTATCTCGGATGAACTGGACAGAAGACAGATATCTTCAGAGGATCTTGTCAAGATCGTTTTTACCGGAAGAAAAGCGAACGATATAAATGCCGGTTTCCTTGAAAAAAAATACGGAGAGGAGTATTACGCAGTGCGCATTATTGATGAAAGTACAAACATTCCCGAGAGTATAGACGAGGCGAAATATGATGTGTCCCTTAAGGGCGAATTCATACGGATGGTGATGGAAAAGGACTGGCCGGAGGATGAGAAGCGCGTTGTTATAGAAATGGGAATCAATGCTCTGGGAGGAAAGAAGATCATATGAAGATCCTTGCTTGCTATGTAGAAAATTTCGGATCCCTTCATCATGTGAAGTGTTCCCTGAGGGACGGACTCAATTCCCTGAATGAAAAGAACGGCTGGGGAAAGAGCACCTTTGCGGTATTTTTAAGAGCCATGTTTTACGGTCTCGATAACTGCAAAAACAGCAACAATTACGATGCAAAGGATTACAGAAAGAA